>CBFIGW010000099.1:0-11987 GCA_965662155.1 Maribacter sp.
TTTGTTTGGTAATACATCAAAAATAAAATAAAAATTGATTTGATTTGCAAAATAGCGTAGTTGTTGCAATATTTTTTAATAAGGCTGAAGAAAATTCAAAAACCAAACTCTTGCGTTTCGTTAAATCTTTTCAAAAAAATGTCTAATCATCAAAACTTATACGGTCTCTAATTTCCCCATTTTCCCGGTGTATAATAACATCCGCATTATATTTTCTCGCTAAGGTTTTGGCCTTACGAATGGCCGTACTCTGTTTTCTATGTTTGCTCGTTATGCGTTTGTTTCCTTCACGTCGCACGGCCCAACCTTCTTTGTAAGGTACTACATGTTGGTGCCATGTACGTCCACGTTTGCTACTTTGCATACTATTGAAAAGTACTTCTATGAGTTCTAGAAGGTTTCGTAACCAAGATTTATTAGTTGACATATCGCATTCGAAATTATTTCGAAGATACTGTTATTCATGAATTTTAAATGGATAAAAATAATTACGTATTGGATAGGACCAAAAAAATAACAAAAAGGATAAATTGAAAACTATGTCTTTATGCTAAATTTGTTTCTATGAATAAAAAGGTAATACAGCCGTTTGGCATATTCTTGGTTTGCGCATTATTTTTTTCTAAAAACTTGTTGCTAAGCGCACAAAGCCACCATATACATTCACATAACGATTATGAACAGGCAGTTCCTTTTTGGGGAGCCCTGTCCGCTGGAGCTTCTTCTGTAGAGGCAGATGTTTTATTAAAAGACAATAACTTATGGGTGGCACACGAAGAGGCCAGTATCGCATCGGGTAGAACTTTAAGAAGTTTATATCTAGCACCCTTGGCCCAGGCATTAAAACTAAAAATGGCTAAAGATACGTTACAATTGCTGATCGATATAAAATCTGAATCCTATACAACCCTTTCTAAGATAGTAGAAGAGTTAAGGGCGTTTCCAACTATAATCAATTCTAAAAACATCCGAATCGTAATTTCCGGTAACCGGCCTTTAGCTAAAGATTATGTTAATTATCCAGAATGGATATTATTTGACCATCAATCTTTAGAGACTTTCGCCTCGTCACAAATTGCAGAAAAAGTAGCTTTGGTAAGTCTTAGTTTTAGTCCATTGACCACTTGGAACGGAAAAGGCCGTTTAACCGCTACCGATTTGCAAAAAGTACAACAAACTATAGATAAAGCTCATGCTTTAGGGAAGCCTTTTAGGTTTTGGGCGAGCCCAGATAGTAAAACGGCTTGGAAGGTTTTAGCAAATCTTGGCGTAGATTATGTTAACACGGATATGCCTTTTGAATGTGTAACTTATGTAAATACCTTACCGCAAAGAGTTGTTGAAAACACTGTTTTTTCTCAAGTGTACCGTCCTACTTTTGAAACCGATGGTTTGGAGCGTATGCCTAAAAACATCATTTTATTAATTGGTGATGGTAACGGGCTGACCCAAATTTCTGCCGCCGCTCTTGCAAATAAAGGGGAATTGACATTGACGCAATTGAAAAATATCGGTTTTTTAAAGACGCAATCCGCGGATGATTTTACTACAGATTCAGCCGGTGCAGGCACCGCTATCGCCACAGGTCAAAAAACAAACAATAGAGCTATAGGTACTGCCGCAGATGGTGAACCTATTACGAACATCACCGAAATTTTATCCGCCAAAGGATACAAAACCGGACTCATTACTACAGATGGAATTATAGGAGCTACCCCTTCTGCATTCTATGCACACCAAACGGATCGTGGTATGGAAGCAGAAATTGCAAAGGACCTCATGAAGAGTAAGCTAAATCTTTTTATAAGCGAACCAACACGTAAGATATCTGTTCTTAGGGAAAACCCATTTGCGATGATGCCAAGTATAGATGATGCACCTATTGCTAAAGAGAAGAAAATAGGCGTATTTTTTACAACTACCGAAAGTAATGGGCAGGTAGCTCAGGTAGAAAAATTAGCATCAGCCGTTAAAAATGGTTTGGACTATTTGAATAAAGATGAAAAGCCCTTTTTTCTAATGGTGGAAGGCGCAAAAATTGATAGTTACGGCCATGCAAATGATATAACTGGCGTCATTAGAGAAAGTATTTCTTTCGATAAAGCGATTACGGAAGCCATCACCTTTGCCGATGCCGATAAAAATACCTTGGTTATTATTACGGCCGATCATGAAACGGGAGGACTTACCATTCCTCAAGGTAGTGTAGTTAATCATACAATAGAAGCAGAATTTACTACTCACGATCATACCGGCATCATGGTCCCCATTTTTGCCTACGGACCAATGTCTCAAGAGTTTCAAGGGGTGTATGAAAATAATGAGGTCTTCAATAAAATCTGTAAAGCTTTAGGGTTTTAACTCTTTTGGAATAACTAACACTTACTTTTCTTAAGTATACATTGTCTTAAGTATTAACTAATTGTAAATACAAATCAACATTTTATTAATCCAACTCAGTTTAATAGATGTACCAAGTTATTAGGCTACTGTTTAAAAATAATATAGAACAGATTGAATTCTCTACTTAGGTTGTTATTGTTCTAACTCCGTTACCAAATTGTTAATTCCGTTTTTTTAGTTATTCCAATTAATGTTATCTTTTTATTAATACTTACCGAGACTTATTTCCTTGTATTTCAGCAACTATAAACTTTAGAATTAAGAATCAATTCTAAGTATTCATGCTTTCCAAACCTTTCCTTAAAATAATCATAACGCTAATACAACTTATAGTTAACCTTAACCTTATTAAACTCTAAAACACCACGTATTTGGTAAAGCAAAGGTAATTTTTGGTTAACAGGAAGGGCAGTTTCAGCCACTACTTTTGTCTCAAGTTATTATTCAAAATAGAAGTGGGCCCCACAGTATCCTAACTTCTTTTATTACTTAAAAAACCAAAAAAATTAAAACTAAACTGTATGAAAAAACTAAAATTAGTATTGCATGTGTGCATGATGGGTTTCGCGTCCATTTTGTGGTCACAGGATAGCGTCTCGGGCGTTGTTAACGATGAGTATGGGCAACCGTTACCAGGATCAACGGTATTAGTGAAGGGCACGGCTAACGGTACCACTACAGATTTTGATGGAAACTTTAGTATCGATGCAAATGGCAATGATATTCTCGTGGTTTCTTATTTGGGCTATTCAACCCTAGAAGTACCCGTTAATAACCGCTCTAACATTACGGTTCAATTAATGGAAGATGCTACCCAATTAGAAGATGTTGTAGTTGTAGGTTACGGTACGCAAAAAAAATCAGATGTAACAGGTTCAATATCATCAATAAAAAGTGAAGATTTTAACCAAGGGGTAGTTACCAACCCTGGGCAACTTTTACAAGGTAAACTTGCAGGTGTTAATGTAGCTGCTGTGAGCGGTGAACCAGGGGCTTCGCAAAACATTATCATACGTGGTGTAGGAAGTCTTAGATCAGGCACAACACCGCTATTTGTTATTGATGGATTTGTGATCGACAACAGTGCAACAGGTTTACAGTCCAACCCTTTGAACTTTATTAATCCACAAGATATAGCATCTATGGATGTTTTAAAAGATGCTTCGGCTACAGCAATTTATGGTGCACGTGCAGCAAACGGTGTAATTGTAATAACCACCAAAAAAGGGAAATCTGGAAAAACAGAAATGAACCTTTCTGTATCAAGTGCAATATCTCAAATATCGAATAAAATAGATGTTTTTAGTGCTTCAGAATTTAGACAGCAAGTCCCTGCAGTTGGCGGTACCTTGGATGATCAAGGTGGTAATACCGATTGGCAAGATGAACTGACAAGAACGGGAATATCTCAAAATGTTAACTTTTCGATGAGCGGGGGAGCCAGCGATAAATTTTCATATTTCATTTCCACAGGTCTTGATAATCAAGAAGGTACTTTTAACAACAGTTCATTAAAACGATATTCAGGTAGGGTTAACCTAACACAGAAGGCTTTGGATGGTCGTTTTAATGTTGACTTTAATTTAACTGCTTCAAGAGTATTGAATGAAAGGCCAGATGCAGGCGCTACCACTTCTGACATGTTACAATTAAACCCAACCATACCTGTATATACGAACGGAGAGCCTACTTTTTTAGATGAACGTTTGAATCCGGTGCTAAGAAATCAAATTTACTCAGACCGGGCAAACCAAAACCGTATCTTGGGTAATATTGCACCTTCGTTTGAAATTATAAAAGGTTTGACCTATAAAGCAAATCTTGGTATCGATTATTCTTCAACAACTAGAGATCAACAGCAAATACCTTATGTGTTGTTAGAAGGCAGTGAAGATGGTTTTCTAAATACCTTTACAACAACCAATAGTAATTATTTAATTGAAAACACCCTTACCTATGTATTTGATAAAGAAAAGCATAGTGGAGTACTTTTAGCAGGTCATTCTTATCAAGAAACAGAATTTCAACAAAAAGCATTAGAACTTGATGGATTTGCCAATAACGGTATTGAACCAAGGTTTCAGGACCAAATCAGTACAGATATATTACCCACAACCTTGAATTCGGTTGCCTATAAAAATGAATTGCAGTCATTTTTCGCTAGGTTACAATATGGGTATGACAGTAAATATTTGGTTACCGCAACCATGCGTGCCGATGGTTCTTCAAAGTTTGGAGAAAATAACAAATATGGTTATTTCCCATCGATTGGTTTAGGTTGGAATATCCATAAGGAAAACTTCATGGGCGATAATACCTTATTCACCAATCTTAAGCTAAGGGCCAGTTGGGGGCAAACGGGTAATCAAGATGGTATAGACCCTAAGGTGAGTTTAGCAAGTTTTATCGATTCAAAAGATAACAATGATACCTATCCATTAAACCCAAATACGTCTTCATTGGATGATTATCCTTTTGGAACTGTAGCGGTACGTACTGATAACCCAGATCTTAAATGGGAAGTTGCTACACAAACAACGGTTGGTGTTGATTTTGGATTGTTAAATAATAGATTAACAGGTTCTTTAGATTACTTTAATAAAATCACTAGTGATGTGGTTTTATTTGCATTTAAAATCGACCCCATTCAACCTACCGATAAGTTTTGGACGAACATTGATGATATGGAAATTCGTAATTCTGGTGTTGAATTTGCATTGGATTATAATAGCGATGCCACTAGGGATTTTACATATAATTTTGGTGGTAATATAGCTTATACAGACAATAAAGTAGTTAATTCCCCATATTCTATTTTAACAACAGGAGCGGCTCAAGGTGCAGGTCAAACAGGAGCAACCATTAATGGATATTTGAATAACGAACCCGTAGGTACATTTTATATTAAGGATTTTATAGGTATTGGGCCCGATGGTTTAAATCAATTTAGAGATGTTGTTCCTGATGGTGAAGACTTGGATAATGACAGGTTTGCTGCGGGTAGTGCTTTACCAGATTTGATTTATGCGTTCTTTTTTAACTTCGATTACAAAGCATTTTCATTAGGCTTAAATTTTAACGGTGTATCTGGAAATAAGATTTATAACCATACCGCCATGTCTTTATTCAGCAAAAGTCAACTTAGTAGAAATTTAAATACTACGGACTTTGCAACCCAGTTTCCAAATGAAGACGGAAGCAACTCGAATGAAGTATCTACACGCTATTTAGAAGATGGTAGTTTTCTAAGATTAAACAATGCTACTTTGGCTTACACCATTAATCCACAGGGCACTTTTGGCGACTTAGTTAATGGTATTAGACTATCATTAACAGGACAAAACTTATTTGTAATCAGTGATTATTCAGGTTTTGACCCAGAGGTAAATACAGGAAGTAATATAGACGGTATTCAAACTTTTGGTATTGACCGTTTTACCTATCCAACGCCTAGAACATTCCTATTCGGCTTAAATGTATCTTTCTAATAAAAAATTGATTAAACAGATGAAAAATAAATTTTTAATAACGGTATTGGCAATTACTTCCCTACTAAATTGGAGTTGTACTGATTTAGAGGAAGAAAGATTAGATGAAGCAGAATTCGGTGGACAAGCCGAAATAATTAGCGGAGCTATCGCTCCAGCTTACGGCCAAGTTTCTTGGACTTGGAGACATACCAACTTTTATGGATTGCAGCTAATTGCGGCAGATGAAGCGATATTGCCTTATCGTGGAGGAACAGATTGGTTTGATGGTGGTAAATTCTTGGCAACACATGCCCATACACTTACACCAACAAATGATTTAGTTGGTAGTTCTTGGAACGAGCTGACCAAAAATATCTCTAGAACATTAGCTGCCATTGAAGTATTAACTCCGTTGGCAGAAGAAGGTAATACGGAGGCAGAAGGTGCCATACACGAAATGAGGGCCCTAAGAGCATATTTAAACATGCTACTTCTTGATAGCTGGGGCATTGTACTAAAAAAAGATTCTTCTAATGAACTTTCAGAGGTCCTTAGAACCCAAGAGGCGATCGATTATATCGAAAGTGAATTCTTGGCTGTAGTCGATGTTATCAATACTAATCTAGGATCTGGTAGAATGACCCAAAGTGCTGTATGGGGATTCTTGGCCAGACTACATTTAAATGCAGCGGTATATCGTGACCCATATGGTTCTCCTGATTTTACTACTGCAGATATGGATAAAGTTATTGAGTACTCCGACAATGTAATCAATTCAGGGATTTATAGTTTATCAGCCGAATATTTTGAATTGTTCAATGATGATAATCGTGATAATCCAGAATTGATATTTGCCCTAGATCAACGAGGAGAATTGAGAAGGGAGCATAGTCGTTGGGCATATTGGCCTATAGCAGGTTCAATGTTTCCAAGGCCAGAATTCCCAAGTGCCGATGGTACCGATGGCCCGGCAATTACTTCGGATTTTTATCAAACCTGGGTAGATGCTTATGGAGCTACAGACCCAGCAGAAGCCGATGCAAGATTCTATCAGAAAAACACCATGGTTCCAGATGCTCAAATGGCCGATTTATTAGGTCGTAGTCCGTTACTTGAATCAGAAACAGAGAATAGTTATTACTGTGTGGTTCCTGAAGAATTTGAAATGGATAGAGGTATTTTACGAGGTATCCAATGGGGGCCTAGAAAAGGTGAAGATGGTGCATTCTTAACCTGTGATGATAGTACCGTTAGAATATATCCAATACAACAAAGAAAAGGAAATGGACCTGATCGTGATGTTGGATATGTAGACCATGTTTTAGATGTTAATTTTACGGTTGAAGGTTCTTTACATAATACAGGGTATAGAACTTCTAAATATCAATTTAGTCGTACATCTCCAAATGGTAATAATTTCAGTAGTGTTGATTTAGTACTGATGCGTTTAGCGGAAATTTATTTAATGCGTGCTGAAGCCAATTTAAGAAAAGGTGACGCCGGTGCTGCATTGGCTGACGTAAATACGGTAAGATCATCACGAACTGCAAGACCTGATCAAACCCCTCCTAATTTAACGGAAGTTGATTTAGATATCTTGTTTAGAGAAAGAGGATTTGAATTATATTGGGAAGGGTTTCGAAGAACCGATCAAATTCGTTTTGGTAAGTACGAAGATTCTTGGACCGATAAAACAGATGCTGATCCAAACAAGCGTTTGTTTCCTATACCACAAAGTGCAGTAGATGGTGCTTCAGGAATAAAAGGATTCTTAGAGCAGAACCAAGGGTATTAATATAAGTTTTTTAGTATATAAGGATGAGGCCGTCTAAGTTGTTTTAGGCGGCCTCTTTTATGTGGTTATAATTTTTTTGCAGAACGATTGATTGATTTATATTCTTAAAGGTTGTTTAAACACAGTCTGTCTATTGTTGGCCAAAACATTTTTTAACTCAAACATTCCTATTAGATAACAAAGTGATAACGTTTAAAAAATTACAAATAGTAAAAATTTAAGGAATATTGCCCTATTAGTTTACTATTAGTAAATAAACTTAAATGTCTACTATCTTAAAACGTTTCAATTCTAAAGTAGTTGTCAATGGTGCCTTGGCTTCATTTGGGCTTTATTTTTGTATGTACGCCTTTAGAAAACCTTTTAGTGTGGCTACGTTTGAAGGCTTGCAGGTATTAGGTATAGACTACAAAATTTTACTCATACTTACACAACTTGTTGGGTATATGCTAGCTAAATTTTTAGGTATAAAAATAGTCTCATCACTTGGACCATCAAAAAGAGCATTTTATTTGATAAGTATGATTTTGTTGGCGGAGGTTTCTTTGGTATTGTTCGGTCTTGTATCAAAACCTTATAATTTTATTTTATTCTTTTTTAACGGGCTTTCTTTGGGGATGATATGGGGAATTGTTTTTTCTTATTTAGAGGGCAGAAAAACCACCGAGATTTTAAGTGTTATTCTTTGTTCTAGTTTTATTGTTTCTAGTGGTGCCGTAAAATCTGTTGGGTTGTGGGTCATGAATAATTTTGCTGTTTCAGAATTTTGGATGCCTGCCCTTACAGGAATGCTTTTTTTGCCCTTGTTTTTTATATGTCTTTGGTTTCTTGAACAATTACCACCACCAACTTCAGAGGATAAGCTATTGCGAAAGGAAAGAAAACCAATGAGCGGTAAGGAGCGTATTCATGTTTTTAAAAGGTTTCTTTTCCCTTTAGTGATTTTAATATTTTTCTATACAGCCCTTACGGCTTTACGGGATTTTAGGGATAATTTTTCTAGGGAAATATGGGATAGTATTGGTTATAAGGGCGATGTGGGTATTTATACCTTATCGGAATTGCCGGTGGCTGTTTTGGTCTTGGCTATGTTAGGGCTTTTTGGGTTGATAAAAAGTAATGCCAAAGCATTTGTTGGCTTTCATTGGGTCTTGATTTTCTGTAGCTTACTTAGTGCTGTTGCTACGTTGTTATTTCAATACCAATTAGTTTCTCCTGTAGTATGGATGATTGTTGTTGGTTTTGGACTTTATGCCTGCTATGTGCCTTTTAACAGTATGTTATTTGATAGAATGATTGCTACATTTCAAATTAAGGGCAATGCAGGATTTCTAATTTATTTAGCGGATTCCTTTGGTTATTTAGGTAGTATGGTTGTGCTATTGTATAAGAATTTTGGGGAAACCACTATGTCATGGCTGTATTTTTTCATGGGATCCATTTATTGTATTTCTGCAATAGGAATAGTCATTTCTATTGTTTCCTTAATTCATTTTAAAAAAAGATTTCTAAATAAGAAACAAGATGTTGATTCTAAAATTGTTATAAGTAATGGCTGATTTGGCATATGATTTAGTAGTTGTTGGTGGTGGGGTATTAGGAACCTTTCACGCATATCATGCACATAAAAAGGGACTTAAAGTAGCCTTGGTAGAAAAAGATGAACGCCCAATAGGTGCAACGGTGCGTAATTTTGGACAAGTAGTGCCGTCTGGGATGAATACCAAATGGCAGGCTTATGGTCGTAAAAGTCTAAAAGTCTATAAAAAAATACAGAACAAGTTTGATGTTTCTGTGCGGCAAGAGGGTTCTATTTACATAGCTTCAAATGACGAGGAATGTCAACTTTTGGAGGAGCTGGCATTAATTAATAGAGCCAATGATTATCCTTCATTATTATTTACAAAAGATCAATGTCTAAAACGCTATCCTGGCTTAAACTCAAATTATGTGAAGAGCGGTCTTTTTTTTCCGGAAGAAATTACGGTAGAGCCTAGGACCATGATTCTTAGGTTACATAAATATTTGAAAAAAAAAGGGTTACCTATAGGCTATAATATGCAGGCCATAGAATGTAATGCCTTGGGCAATCACGTGGATATTCAGTTTTCTAATGGGAAAGCATTGCTGGCATCAAAGGCTATCATCTGTAATGGGAGTGATTTTAAGACGTTGTATCCGCAGGAATTTTTAAATAGTAATCTTGAGGTTTCTAAACTGCAAATGATGTGCACCAAACCGCAAGGGAATTATAAATTAAACGGTTCTATTTTAACGGGTTTATCTATTCGTAGGTATGAGGCATTTGCGGAATGTCCGTCCTATGCGCAAATAAAGGCGAAGGAGCCTTTGGATAGTTTTGAAAAAAAATGGGGAGTGCATATTTTGTTTAAACAGGCTACGGACGGGAGTATTATTTTGGGCGATTCCCATGAATATGCGGATGTCGAAAATATGGGCAAATTGGGTTTCGATTTAAATATGGAAATCGATGACTTTATTATACAAAAATCTAAAGAAATTTTTAACCTACCTACCTATGAAATAGCACATAGATGGTTTGGCATGTATTCTCAATGTAAAACTTCTGATATTTTTGAAAAAACGATTAATGGAAATATTCATATTGTAACAGGAATAGGAGGAAAGGGCATGACGGGTAGTGCCGGTTTTGCCAAGGAAAATATAAATCAACTTTTTAATTTTTAATATGCATACAATTAAATTGGCCGTTTTTGATATGGCAGGTACCGTGGTTAATGAAAATAACGTAGTCTATAAAACACTACAAGAAGCAATCAATAGTTTTGGTTATAACGTTTCATTGGGTTTTGTGCTGGAGCATGGTGCAGGGAAAGAAAAATTTCAAGCGATCAAAGATATTTTAAAGGCCGATGGAAAAATTGTTGATGTAGCCATAACAAAGATTATATTCGAAAAATTCAAAGAACATTTAGAAAGTGCTTATAACAACTTAGATGTTACAAGTTACCGTGGTGTTGTAGAAATGTTTCAATTTTTAAAGGAAAAAGGAATAAAGATAGCATTGAATACCGGTTATGATCGCAATACCGCTCAATTATTATTAAATAAAATGAAATGGCAGTTGGGTAGGGAGTATGATGCTTTGGTTACTGCAGACGATGCTGTTTTGGGCAGACCAAACCCGGATATGATTTTTGAAGCCATGAATATTTTGGATGTTGAAGACCCAAAATTTGTTTTAAAGGCAGGTGATTCCATTATAGATATTGAAGAGGGTAAAAACGCAAATTGTGGCATTACCATTGGTGTTACCACTGGCGCACATACCTATGAGCAATTGGCAAGTGCAGAGCCAACATATGTCCTGGATTCTTTGACTAACTTAAAGGATTTACTTACTCCAAACTAAGTAGGTTTTTAAATAAAGAAATAAAGCACTAAAATACTCGCTGTGTTGGTACTTCTGTTTTCTGGCACATGAGGTAAACGACCATCAAAAAAAATGGAATCTCCTTCTCTTAATAGGATTTTCTCCTCCTCAATAGTATAATAGCACTCGCCGGATAGCATGTATTTAAATTCGTATGCATCTGTAATTACTTTTTCCCGTTTAGAATTGGGGTGCACTTGTAACAGAACGGCTTCAAAACCTAAGGAACTTAATTGTTTTCCAAAAATGTAGGAATAAGAAAAACCTACAGCATCGTCCTCTTTTTCAATACTAGAATTTTCTTCCTTTCTTGAAACTATATATTTTGCGTTGTTCGCTTGCGGCATCCCATTAAAAAAGTCAGCCACCTCGGCTTCTAAAGCACTAATTATTTTTAATAAAACGGGTAAAGAGGGGATGGTTCTTCCATTTTCTATTCTGGAGATGAGTCCGGCAGTAACCGAAGCTCTGTTGGCTATATCGCTAATGGTAAGATTATCCTTTTTACGAAGTTCTTTAATGTGTTTGCCAATACCAATAAGATAGTCGTCCATGTCTTTTTCTTATTTAACAAACTTACTATAAATTCAATTTAGAGAGGTGTAAGAAACTACCTACTGGTCAAATACTCATTTTAAAGGGTTTTACACTTAGCTAACCTATTGAATATTTGTAAATAATATTAAGATAACAATGATCTAATAAATTAACAAAATTAGTAGCAATAGCTTAATATGTATAGGGTTTATACTTAACTTTTCATTTAGATATTTGTTTCGTAATAATAAACCAAAGTTTACAAATACGAAAAAATGAAGAAAACACTATTTACGACAGTATTTGCCTTTATGGTAAGTCTGTTTACACATGCCCAATCTGTTTTTACGGGTATTGTGTTAGATGA
>CBFIGW010000100.1:0-11907 GCA_965662155.1 Maribacter sp.
TGGTTTTGGTTCTACACTTGGTAAAATTGGATTGATCATTGTTTTGGGTGTGATCATTGGCGCTTTTTTGGAAAATACGGGAGGTGCATTTGCTATAGCGGAGAAAGTCTTAAATATTATTGGGAAGAAACGTGTGCCGACCGCAATGGGTATCATAGGGTATATTGTTTCCATTCCGGTATTTGCAGACAGCGGTTTTATGTTGCTGCACCCCCTAAACAAAAGTCTTTCTAAAAAAGCAAAGATTTCAATTGCCGGTCCGGCAATTGCACTAGGTTTGGGATTAATGGCTTCTCATACCATGGTGCCGCCCACTCCAGGACCTATAGCGGCGGCCGGAATTCTTGGAGCAGACCTTGGCCTTGTAATTGCATTTGGATTTCCAATAAGCCTCATAGCATTGTTTGTAGGTATTATTTTTGCAAAGAAGTATGCAGGTAAAACATTTATAGAGCCAGATGTGTCCAATGCTTTGGAGGCTGAAAAGGAGATAAAAAACCCTCCAAGCGCATTAAAATCCTCAATTCCAATTTTAATACCCATACTTTTAATCGTACTACGATCGGTATTAAATCCAAAGCGAACAGGTATAGAAAATGAATTTATTGATTTAATAAATTTTATTGGAGAACCCGTAATAGCACTTATGATAGGTATTTTTTTATGTCTTTTACTACCTAAAAAATTGAATAAGGATATGCTGTCCTCTTCTGGTTGGGTGGGAAAGGCCATTAAGGATGCCGCTTCTATTATTTTGATAACCGGAGCAGGTGGAATTTTTGGAAAAATACTTCAAAATTCAGGTATCGCCGATACTTTAGGTCAATTACTAAGCGATTATAATATTGGTATATTTTTACCTTTTGTTTTGGCCGCAGCCATAAAAACGGCGCAAGGATCTTCTACAGTGGCATTGGTAACAACGGCTTCCATAATTATGCCTATGATGCCATCTTTAGGGTTTGAATCGGAGACCGTTAAAGCTTTGGTGGTTATTGCTATTGGTGCTGGCTCTGCCGTAGTATCCCATGCTAACGACAGTTTCTTTTGGGTGGTCACACAAATGAGTGGTATGAACGTAAAAACGGGGTATCGTTTGTTTAGTTTGGGCAGTGGATTATTGGGGCTTACAGGAGCTATAACCGTATACATATTTTACCTGATTCTTGCTTAGAACAAACACGAACAAAAGCTTATAATGCCAAAAATTGCATACATGTAGCAAGTGATATGGGTATTACCTTTCAAAAAATGAACTGTGGATTCATTTCTTTAATAGGATGTGGTTTCTATTATAGCTACATTATCCAATTGTAAGAATTAGATTTCCGGCTTTCCCCGATATGCCTTTTTCAAAGCAGTTTTTTTCTTGGACGTCAACCTTTTTTCAATAGATGATCTTGTAGGTTTCGTCCGTTTTCTTTTTTTAGGGACCTTTAATGCGTTTTCCAATACTTTGAAAAACCTTTTTATGACCAACTCTTTGTTTTTGTGTTGACTTCTGGAATCATCGCATTGTAATAGAAAAAGACCTGTATTGGATAATTTTGATTTTAGTTTTAACTGAAGTCTTGATTTTTCTTTAGTGGTAAGACCTTTGGAACCATTTACATTATAGGTGAGTTCTACCTTGGAGGATACTTTATTGGCATGTTGCCCCCCAGGACCACTACTTCTCATGGCCTTAAATTGAAGTTCGGTAAGAATAATTTCCTTTTCCAATCAAATACTTTTGACCAAAGGTAACTATTCTAAATACGATTGATTATGACTTAAAAAGAGGTATTCAGCTTAGTTACCCTATAAAAACAGGTAATAACAATAATGTGAACACGACCAATGTAAGTACTAAGTGTATTTTTTTCATGACTGTTTTGTTTAAAATCCACTTAAGAACGTAAGAAACAGAATATTAGTATAATAAGGAATTATAATGTTAAATAATTAGGTTGACAGGTGTTATTCAACAGGAGTGGTTTGCAGTCTTTGGTTAATAGTTTCTAATGAAACATTTAAAAACACCTTGTTTTGAACGGATAATTCCTTTGATGAATGAAAAAATAAATTATCACCTTCATTTGTCACCCCTTCTATTAAGTAATGACTTCCCATAGGATAGCATTTTTTTACTTCGGTTACAATTCCTGATTCTTCTGAAATACGAAACTCATGGGCATAAACTATAATTTTTCGTTTTGTATTGGCGTATGATTTAAGCACATCAATAGCTATGAGATTAGCTTCTCCAAATAAGGAGGCTATATAAAGACTCCTAGGGTTATTGTATAGTTCCATGGGGCGTTCTTTGGCAATAATATGATTGTTCCTAAGTACTACCACCCTGTCTGTAAAAGGTAGTACATCATTATAATCATGAGTGGCAACAACACAAGTTATACCATTGTTTTTCAGGTACTTGAATATTTTTCTTCTTAAATTGTTTTTTAGAAAATTATCAATATGGCTAAATGGCTCGTCTAATAGTAAGACTTCAGGTTTTTGTGCCAATACCCGCGCCAGCGCAACACGTTGTTGTTGCCCACCACTTAAGATCTTTACTTTTTTATGGGCAAAATCTGTCAATCCAATAAGTTCCAGTAATTCTTGCGTACGCTCCTTTAATTCTTTAGGATAGAAAACGGATAAATATTGACTGATGTTTTCTTTAACCGTAGTAAATGGCATTAAATCAAAATCCTGTGACAGGTACTTCATGAAAGGTGCTCCTGGAACTAAATTAAATGCAGGCCCAAGTACGGGTTCGTCTTCCCAGAAAACTTCACCTTGCTCAAGGTCTACCAATCCATATATAATCTTGAGCATTGTACTTTTTCCACAGCCGCTCTCCCCGATAAGTGCAATATGCTCCCTGCGCTGTATTCTAAGATTTATATCTTCTAAAACCGGTGTATCATCATAAGCAAACGATACATTTTCTATTCTTAGCATGAAATGTTCTTAATGAAAAATCCGTTCCTAATTTAGGAACGGATTTTCTATTGTTTTATTGATTAGGCATACGTTAATCCTTAAATTCTTTTAGCACAGATTTGTTTGGTAGTTCCTCATACCCCATGTTAAAGAGTGTAAACCCAAAAATATCCGCATATTGTTCAATGGTCTTACTTACTGGAGTTCCTGCACCATGGCCGGCATTGGTTTCAATTCTTATAAGCGTAGGGTTTGTGCCAGACTGTTTTTCTTGTAATTCCGCGGCAAATTTAAAACTATGGGCAGGAACTACACGATCATCATGGTCACCTGTGGTTACCAAAGTAGCCGGATAAGAAACACCTTCCTTAACATTGTGTACAGGGGAGTATCCTTTAAGGTAATTGAACATTTCCTCACTTTCTTCTGATGTTCCATAGTCATAGGCCCAACCTGCCCCAGCTGTGAAAGTATGGTATCGCAACATATCTAAAACGCCAACAGCAGGCAATGCCACTTGCATTAAATCTGGTCTTTGGGTCATTGTAGCGCCAACTAACAAGCCGCCATTTGACCCTCCGCGAATTGCCAAAAACTCTTTTGAGGTGTACTTGGTTTCAACAAGATATTCTGCGGCAGCAATAAAATCATCAAACACATTTTGTTTTTTTGTTTTGATGCCTGCTTTATGCCATTGTTTTCCATATTCGCCACCACCTCTTAAATTAGGCACGGCATAAACGCCGCCTTGCTCCATCCAAACAGCGTTCACAATACTAAATGATGGAGTTAGACTAACATTGAAGCCCCCATAACCATATAAAATAGTAGGGTTTTTGCCGTTTAACTCCAACCCTTTTTTATGGGTAATGATCATAGGAATTTTAGTACCGTCTTTGGAAGCGTAGAATACTTGGTTAGATTCATAATTTTCTGGGTTAAAATCTATTGTAGGCTTCCAATACAAGTCGTATTCGCCAGTCCCAACATTGTATTTATATGAAGAACCTGGTGTATTGTAGTTGGTAAAATAGAAATAAAACTCCGTATCTTCTTTTTTACCACCAAAACCACTGGCGCTGCCAACTCCAGGTAAATTCACTTCGCGAACCAAATTTCCTTCATAATCGTACTGGAATACTTTTGAAATTGCATCTACCATATATTCTGCAAAAAAGTAACCGCCACCAGTATTAGGACTTAAAACATTTTCGGTTTCGGGAATAAAGTCTTTCCAATTCTCAGGTTTAGGGTTTTTTGCATCAACAACAACAATTTTTTGATTTGGGGCATTTCTATTTGTTACGATATATAGTTTGGACCCGACATTTTCAATGATATAATTATCAGAATCCGTGTCCTCTACTATAGGTATTAAAAGTCCGTTGGGGTCTTCCAAATCCCTAATGAATAATTTATTTCCAGAGGTTGAAACTGATGCCGATATCACTAAATATCTATTATCCTCGGTAACACTGGCGCCAACATATCTGTGTTTCTCCGTTGGTATTCCCCCAAAAATAAGGGCATCATTTTCTTGGGATGTTCCCAGTTTATGATAGTAAACCTTATGCTGGTCTGTTTTCGCTGAAAGCTCACTACCTTTCGGTTTGTCATAACTGGAATAATAAAAGCCTTCATTGCTTTTCCAAGAAATACCGCTGAATTTAATATCTACCAAGGTGTCTTCGACAATCTCTTTTGTTTCCGCATTTATAACTATTGCTTTGCGCCAATCACTACCACCTTCTGAAATAAGGTATGTGGCAAGAGAACCATCTTTGGTAAATTTTAAACCAGCTAATGACGTGGTACCGTCTTCGGAAAAGGTATTTGGATCAAGGAATACCTCAGCTTCCGAACCTTCTTTTTTTCTGTAAACTACATATTGGTTTTGTAATCCGTCATTTTTGTAGTAATAGGTATACTCCCCTTCTTTGAATGGGGAACCTAATTTTTCATAGTTCCATAATTTTTCCAACCTGTTTTTTAGGTCGTTCCTAAAAGGAATTTTATCTAAATAACCGAATGTGGTCTTGTTTTGAGTCTTCACCCATGATTCGGTCTCGGTGCTACGATCATCTTCAAGCCAACGATAAGGGTCTTTAACATTGTTTCCAAAGTATGTATCTATGGTGTCAACTTTTTTAGTCTTGGGATAAGTCACGGTAATTTGATTAGTTTTGGTTTTGTTTTGGCAGGAAATAAATAACGATACTGCCAGTAAACAGATGATATGTTTTTTCATGTTTTAGATAATTAGTCGGGCTAAAATTACCATAAAAAAACCGTCAAAACATTCATGTTTTGACGGTTTTAACATTATAAAAACGGTATGTTATACCAAATTGTTGGCTACTAAATACTCGGCAATCTGTACGGCATTGGTTGCTGCTCCCTTCCTAAGGTTGTCAGCTACAATCCACATATTCAATGAATTTCTTTGTGTCTCATCCCTTCGTATACGTCCAACAAACACTTCATCTTTATTATGTGCATAGATAGGCATTGGATAGGTGTTCGTATCTGGATTATCCTGAACCGTAACACCCGGTGTGTCGTTTAGGATTTGCCTGATATCGTTTAGTTCAAAGTCGTTCATAAATTCGACGTTTACAGATTCTGAGTGACCACCTGCTGTTGGTATTCTCACAGCTGTAGCAGAAATGGAAAAGGACCTGTCATCCAATATTTTTTGGGGCTCCCTGGCCAATTTCATTTCTTCCTTGGTATAACCATTTTCCATAAACACATCGCAATGGGGTAGAGCATTACGCCCTATAGGATAAGGATAAGCCATTTCTCCTTGCACACCGGCAATTTCATTTTCTAACTGTTGAACGGCTTTGACGCCCGTACCAGAAACGGACTGATACGTAGAAACAACGACACGTTTCATAGTATATTTTTCATGAAGCGGAGCCAAGGCCATAACCAGTTGAATAGTGGAGCAATTAGGGTTGGCTATTATTTTATCCTCTTTAGTAAGTATTTTGGCATTGATTTCTGGAACCACCAATTTTTTGTCTGGGTCCATACGCCAAGCAGAAGAGTTGTCTACCACGGTAGTGCCTACAGCGGCAAATTTTGGTGCCCATTCTATAGAGGTGTCCCCTCCAGCTGAAAATAGGGCAATATTTGGTCTTGCGGCAACGGCGGCTTCTAGTCCTATGATGGTATACTCCTCATCTTTATAAGCAAGCTTCTTCCCAACGGAACGTTCGGAGGCTACCAATAATAATTCTGTAATTGGAAAATTACGCTCGGCCAACACTTTCAACATTACTTCACCTACCATACCTGTGGCTCCAACAACTGCTACTTTCATTTTTTGAATTTAAAATTGAGCGACAAAAATAGGTATTACTGTTCTTTGTGCCATATAAAAACACATCAATATTTAAAATATAACAAAAAGTTATAAAAATAACATTTTCGTTATGGTTTTAGTTCGTGGAAGTAAAAAAATAACCGTCAATCTTGTTGGCGAAACAAAATTGACGGTTTTAAATTAAACTGCAGTGCAGCGGTTATTCCTATTTAAGGAATATTATTTTTTTAAGGAGTCCCTAATCTCAGCAAGTAATTCTTCAGCTGTAGGACCTTTTGGCGCTTCTTCAACTGGTTCTGGTGGTGTTTTGGTCTTGTTATATGCCTTAACGATTAAAAACATAACGAAGCCTACAATTAACAAGTTAACAATAGTGTTTACCCATGCACCCCAACGGATTGCATTTTCGGGAGTTGTTACACTGCCATCAGCAGCAACAACCGCCTCGTCCAATACTACTTTCATTTCAGCAAAGTCAATACCTCCAGCAAAATGGCCAACTACAGGCATTACAATATCTGCAACAAACCCGTTAACAACAAGGCCTACTGCCCCTGCCATTATAACGGCTACCGCAAAATCAATGACATTACCTGTCATTATGAAATTCTTAAATTCTTTTAACATGATTTAGTGATTTTAAAATGGTTAATATTTTATAATTGACATGCAATGTAAGAAAAAAAAAGCCTTCTTAATGAAATGTTAATTATATTTTAGGAAATCACCTTACGTTTCACACGTTGAGAAATGCCAGTTAGCAATTCATATGAAATGGTGTTCGCAGTTTCCGCAAAATCTGAAGCCGAGAGTTCCGGACCAAATAGAATAACCTCATCACCTTCTTTACATTTTATGCCAGTGATATCAATCATAATCATATCCATACAGACATTACCTACAATTGGGCATTTTTGTCCGTTAACCAATACAAGTGTATTGCCTTTTCCATATTGTCTCCCAATACCGTCGGCATGGCCCACGGGTAAAGTTGCCGTGATGCGATAGCTATCGGAAATATAAGCCCTATTATAGCCAACACTTTCATTAGGTTCTAATTTATGAATTTGTGATATTATGGTTTTAAATGTGGCAATTGGTTTTAGTTCCTTATCGTATTTGGAGCTGTTGCCAAAACCATATAAACCAATACCACTGCGAACCATGTTATATTGTGCCTTCTTATAATTGAGTATACCAGAGGTGTTCAAGAGATGCTTAATAGGTTTGTATCCTAATTTTTCATCAATCTTTAAGCAAATCTTTTTAAATGCACGTATTTGATTTTCCGTGAATTCCTTTTCATTCATATCCTCAGATGCAGCCAAATGGGAAAAAAGGGAAACAATCTTAATTTCTTTTTTTTCATAAACCTGGGCAAAAATAAAATCAATATCATTTTCTGAGAAACCTAACCTGTTGAGTCCGGTATTAAACTTGAGATGTACAGGATAGTTGTTTAAATTATGTGCTGTGGCAAAAGACATAAATTTTTTGAGCATATTGGGAGAATACATACTTGGCTCCAAATTATGCTTTATAATAGCAGGAAAGTTAACAGGTTGTGGATGTAAAACCAAAATAGGTTTTGTTATTCCCGCCTCCCTTAATTGTACTCCTTCAATTACGTACGCTACGGCAAAATAATCAACACCTAGGTCTTGCAATTTAGTGGCAATTACCACAGGATCACTACCATAGGCAAAGGCTTTTACTACGGCCAAGAATTTAGTGTTGCGTAATAATTTGGAACGTAAATGCCTATAATTATGCTCCAATGCTTTCAGGTCAATCTCAAGCACGGTTTCTTTTGCCTTTGCCATTCAATTTTTTTTAGCGGCGTTAATTTCTTCAGAATCCACATCCATACTTTTAACCTTTTCCTTTAGCATAGCTTTATAATAGGCACCTCTACTTAAAGGTTCATATTCATTGGTTTCGCCCAACATAACCAAATTATTATTTTCAGATTTTCTAAAGCTATAATTCGCTAAATTTCCGGTTCGTGTACAAATTGCGTGGACCTTGGTCACATATTCTGCCGTCGCCATTAGAGCGGGCATGGGTCCAAAAGGGTTTCCTTTAAAATCCATATCCAAACCTGCAACAATCACCCTAATTCCTTGATTTGCCAAATCGTTACAGACCGTTACAATTTCATTATCAAAAAATTGTGCTTCATCAATACCAATTACATCACAGGTGTTTGCCAATATGCGGATATTTGCCGCTGCGGGAACAGGAGTAGAACGTATCTCATTAGAATCATGGGATACTACCATTTCGTTATCATAACGCGTATCCACCATAGGTTTAAAGATTTCCACTTTTAATTTAGCAAACTGGGCTCTTTTTAATCTTCGTATCAATTCCTCTGTTTTACCAGAAAACATGGACCCGGCAATAACTTCTATCCAGCCAAACTGTTCTTTATGGTTAACGGTATTTTCGAGAAACATTTTGTAATTTTAGACGAAAATAAGGGGTTTTATCGTTCTTGATATTAGAATCTTAAAGTTATTAAAAAAAGGTGTCATAATAGTTTGAAATAAACTAATTTGTAGGGTATGAAAAGAAAGTTAAGAGAGGAGCTCATCAAACTGTCCACGGACATCATCACCTCAAGGGATGAAGTTGAGATAACGGATCTGTATGATACAGCTAAAAACCTCTATGAAAAAATTGCGGTTTTAAAATTTATTGAGGAGGAACTGAATGATATTGAGGTTGATGTCTCTAAAAATGTAATTGCAGAGAAGTTTGAAAAAATGGCCAATGCTATTTTACGCGAAAATACATCTGTTCCTGAAAGCAACCCTCATGAAGAGGATATCATGATTCCTGGTATGGACACCATTAAGGATATGGTCTCTGAAATGCCCAGTAAAGAAAATTTAGAAGACGTTTTAACTAAGTTTATGGGCAAACCAAATCTTATGAAAAACGACAAAGAGATTTTTTCTCCTTTAGAAGAAGACTTAAAGGAACCTGTTATAAAGTCCCTAAATGATCGTTTTGGCAAAAAAGATTTAAAGGTTGATCTTAATAACCGTTTGGCATTTGTAAAGCATTTGTTCAATGATAGTACCGAGGATTACAACAGAGTCTTGTCTCAGTTAAACACAATAGACACGGAGGAAAGATCTGTAGCTTTTATAAAAAATATGGTTAAGCCAGATTATAATAATTGGGAAGGTAAGGAAGAATATGAGCTTAGATTTATGGAGCTTATAGAAAGAAGATTTGCCTAAAAAATAGTAGACAGTATAATTAAACCCAACACTTGTGTTGGGTTTTTATTTTTTAAAATTGCTAACAAAGCAAAAGAATTTAATGGGAAAGCTTTATTTAGTACCAACACCTATTGGCAATTTGGAAGATATGACCTTAAGGGCTATTAGAATTCTTAAGGAGGTAGATTTAATACTTGCAGAAGACACCCGTACCAGTGGCAAATTGTTACATCATTTTGAGATTGGCACGCAAATGAAAAGTCACCACATGCATAATGAGCATAAAATGGTTGATTATTTGGTGGGTAAATTAAAAGGCGGAGAGCACATTGCTTTAATATCGGATGCAGGCACACCTGCCATTTCGGACCCAGGTTTTTTGTTGACGCGCGCTTGTATAGAAAATGGGGTTGAGGTAGAGTGCTTGCCTGGAGCAACAGCTTTTGTACCCGCATTGGTCAACAGTGGATTACCAAATGATAAGTTTGTGTTTGAAGGTTTTTTACCCGTAAAAAAGGGGAGACAAACACGTTTAAAGTTATTGGCAGAAGAGCCCAGGACCATGATATTTTATGAATCACCACACAAAATTCTAAAGACCTTATCCAATTTTGTTGAATATTTTGGCAAGGATAGGCCTGTTTCTGTTTCTCGGGAATTGACAAAATTATATGAGGAAACTGTACGGGGAACAGCAAAAGAAGTGCTTGATCATTTTACGGAAAAGCCCCCAAAAGGAGAAATTGTTATTATTGTAGGAGGAAAAAAATAAACGATGACACTGGAAACATTTAAAACCATATTAAAAAATAATCCAAAAGCTATAGAATTCTCAGAAACCATTGCAGTAATTGAATCTAACTATAGTTTTACCCCTACAACATTTACCAATGGAGCTGTAAATAATGAGGCAGGGCAAAATTCCGGATCCTGTAAAGTTTTTGCTTTTGCAATTCAACAGGGTTTAAGCAAAGAAGAAACTTTAGCTTGTTTTGGGGATTTCTATTTTAAGGAAGTACTACAAGACCCAAAAGGTAACGGACATCAAAACATACGTAATTTTATGAATACTGGTTTTGCCGGTCTTTCTTTTGAAAAATTACCTTTGCGCAAAATAAACCCATAAAATAACCTAAATTGATACCATGTTAACACCATGGTTAATTTCTTGTTTTACGGTATTAGCGGTTTATTATTTAGACCGATGGGAAAATAGACATATCAAATCATTGTTTGATTGGGTGCCGGCCATATTATTGGCCTATATTATTCCCGCTATTATTTCATTTCTATTAGAAGCCGATTATTCACAGGCCAACATTCACGATTTTAGCAAAGCCTACTTTATACCTTTGGCAATTTTAGCGGTAATGAGCAGTCTATCTCTTGGTCAGCTTAAAGCAATAGGATTTAAACCGATTTTGGTTTTCGTTTCCGGTTCACTGTTTATCGCCGTATTCCCGGTACTATTCATGTTGTTTTTTAGGGATTCAACATTTATATCCCAGACGTTGGTTATTGAGGAATATTGGATGGGAATTCCGCCTATTGTGGGTAGTTGGATTGGTGGTAGTACGAGTCAGTTGGTATTGAAAGAACTAGTGGAATGTCCGGAAAATATTTTTCTAACGGTTTTGGTAATGGATAATATCCTAGTAAATATTTGGACCATTTTGATGTTTCAGGGGATTAAAAAAAGCGCAAAATTGAATTCTTGGTTTAAGATTACCGATGTTGCCCTACCAGAAGATATTAGAAAGGAAGAAGGGAAAAAATTAAACCCTTGGCTCAGTGCAGTTTTGTTGTTGGCCATTGTTATAATCATTAATCAGTTGCTTACAAGTTTTGTGCTAAAAGTTGTTTTGCTTTCCGTAATTGGTTTATTACTTAGCAATTTTATAAAAAGATGGAACTTTGCTTTTGCCTTAAAGGCTGGCAGTATTTTAATAATTGTGGTAATGGCCGTTTTGGGTTTAAAATTACAACTGGCCACACTTGGTTTTAACCTTCCTTTTATGGCTTTTTTGGTGGTTTGGCTATTAGGTCATTTTGTTTTTATGGTTGCTATAGCCAAATTACTTAATGTGAACATGGCCTGGGTACCTATAGCCAGTATGGCTAATGTGGGAGGGATAGCCACAGCGCCAGCTGTTACCGCGGCATACAATATTAAATGGATGCCACATGCCATTGTATTGGCCATTTTAAGCATGGCAACAGGTACGTTTTGGGGTATGTTAACGATTTGGTTGTTGAGTGGTTTTGTGGTTTAGCTTTTATATTTTGTCCTTGGAATAAACTTAAAATTCAAATTGCCTAGGGCTACGATTATAGTATCTCGTTGAATTCTTTCATACCTTTCTTGAATGTCTATATGTTCTAATGAAATATAATAATTCAAATTGTCGGCAT
>CBFIGW010000101.1:0-11873 GCA_965662155.1 Maribacter sp.
AATAGATTGATTCCTCTTTTTCCTTTTGGGGTTATTTCTTGCACTACAGAATCTATGTTGGCATCGTTTCCTAAGGTTTGTACCATATCATGTGTTAATGGAACTAATCTTTCGCGATCGGTAACCTCTTTTAAGGACAAGCGATATTTTTGGATTACTTTAACGGGTATGCCGGAACTTTTGGTATATAGTACCAATTGGCCGTTGTCTTCTTGGTTAAATCCCATTAAATATGGATTAACAGCTTGGGCTTGTTCTTGGTTTAATGGGCTTGTGATATACTTTCTAGTAAAATCTGTAATTCCTATTTTCTCCAATAGTCTTGAGGAAACCCCCTTTTTGGAATATACAGTGTAATCATACTGGGGTTTGGCCCTATCTGGTAATTCCAATTGTTTTCCATCTATATAGACATAAACATCACGTACTTCTAAGGAATCTCCTGGTAACCCAACACATCTTTTTACATAGTTGGATTTTTTATCGATAGGTTTTTTTACACCGGCCTCCTTTTTAAAAAATACACGAACCGTATCTGCAGGCCAACTAAACACAACAATGTCATTTCGTTTTACTTTGGTAAAGCCAGGGAGTCTAAAATAAGGTAGTTGTGGTTTGTTTAAATACGATTTTATGCCCAGTACTGGCAACGTATCATGAACCATAGGTGCTGCAACGGTAGTCATTGGCGTCCTGGCTCCATAATGAAATTTACTTACAAATAGGAAGTCGCCCACTCTTAACGTGCGTTCCAATGAACCTGTTGGGATAACATAGGGTTGTATAAAATATGTATGTACCAAAGTAGCGGCAACAATGGCAAAAACGATAGAACTCACCCATTCTCCCAATGCAGTTCTTGGATGTAAGCTTCTATCTTCAATATAATTTACATCTAAGGCATAGTTAACGTAATAAATGTAAAAACCTAAGCTAAGTACTACCAACCAGGATTCTAATTGACTGTTTCTACCAAAACTTCTAATGGTCTCAACCCATATAACGGGAAACATCAATAGGTTTATAATAGGAATGAACAGCAATATAACCCACCATTTAGGCCTATTGATAATCTGCATCAATACGATTGCATTATATACAGGAATAGCTGCTTCCCAGGCCTTTCTTCCTGCTTTAACGTATAGTTTCCAAGTTCCTAAAAAATGGATGACTTGAATTAACAGGATGAAAATTATCCATTGCGTTCCATTCATAATTTTCTTATTTATATTTTAGATTGATTTCAATTTCAGGAATTATTAACCTATTTAAAACCAATCTGTCTACTGCTATTGTTTTTGTTACTAATTTTAACCCAGGTTTAACACATCTCTCATGGTAAAAACACCTTTTTTACCAACAATCCATTCCGCTGCAGTTACAGCTCCCAATGCAAAACCTTCCCTATTATGGGCAGTATGTTTTATTTCAATACTATCTACTTCACTTTTATAATCTACCGTATGTGTTCCAGGAGTGGTACCAATACGTTTTGAGTTGATAGTAATGGAATTTGGCTCCTGATCGTCCAATTTCCAAGCTGAATAATCAGAATTGGAAATAACACCTTCAGCTAATGTGATAGCTGTGCCACTAGGGGCATCCAACTTTTGGGTGTGATGAATTTCTTCCATGGACACATTGTACTGTGATAAGTTTCTCATCATTTTTGCCAAATATTCATTTAGCTCAAAAAATATGTTCACTCCTAAACTAAAATTGGAAGCATAGATAAAAGCACCTTTGTTTTGATTGCAAATTTCGACTGCCTCATCGTATTTGTCCAACCACCCTGTAGTTCCTGAAATAATGGGAATATTATGTTCCAAGCATTGGGAAATATTACCAAAAGCTGCCTGTGGCATGCTAAAGTCAATGGCAACCTCAATATTCTTAAAATCTATTTCTTTGGTATCAATATCAATTTTGGCAACAATTTCATGGTTTCTTTCCAAAGCAATGCGCTCTATCATTTTGCCCATTTTTCCGTAGCCGAAAAGTGCAATCTTCATTTTTAAAATTTTATGGTTAACGCCATCCCATAGTTGGGGTCGTTGGTAATGGGGTTTACATCTAGATATGGTTCAAAATCTATGGCCAGATTATCATCAATATTAAATTGTTTTAAATGAGCATCAACATTTGCGTCTACTATATTAAGGGCATACATGGCAATAGAAATTACCAGCCATAAATCACGGTCTTCCTGAAAGCGCTCCTGTTGGTTCTCTAAATCATCGGCATCTAAATCTGGGTCTTGGCCAACTTCGTTGTCCCCATTAATATCATAGAATTCATCATCGGTAAAACCGGCCTGTCTTCTTTTAAACGCGGTTCTAAATCGCTTGTAGTTATTGTTGTTCCAAGTATATGCGTAAATACTACCACCTATGACTCCGTATACTATGGGTACTTTCCAATACCTTTTGTTATAAACTTGACCCAATCCGGGCATTACCGCAGATAGGAATGCGGCTTTGCTGGGGGCTAAAGGATTGATTTCCTTTTTTTTACGTATCAAAGAGTCTTGTACCATGACCACATCGGTACTAAGTTTGGTTGAGACCGTATCTTTTGGTACTATTTGTTCCTCTTCTTGTGAATAGATGGTTTGGAACAAAAATGTAAAAAGTAGCGGTATGATATAAAGTTTACTCACCCGTAATCAACTTTTTTATTCGTAAAAACTCCTCTTCAGATTTAAATGGAATAGTAATTTTTCCAGCAGATTTTCCGGTTGTCTTTATGTTTACGCCCACAGAGAGTTTATCAGTTAATTCCTTAACTCCATTACTAATAAAGGAGGGTGGTGTAGTTTTTGACACTTCCTTGGTTGGCGAAGCTATATTCGCAGCGTGATAGGCTTTTACTGCGTTTTCCGTTTCCCTAACGGATAAATTTTGACCAACAATTTTTTCGTACAATGCTATTTGGTCCTTTTTGTTATCAACATTGACCAATGCCCTACCGTGTCCCATACTTAAAAACCCGTCTCTCATACCGGTTTGTATAATAGGATCGAGTTTTAATAATCGTAAATAATTGGCAATAGTAGAACGTTTTTTTCCTACCCTATCACTAAGTTTTTCTTGGGTAAGGTTTATTTCATCAATTAAACGTTGATATGACAACGCAATTTCTATAGGATCAAGATCTTGCCTTTGTATATTTTCCACTAAGGCCATTTCCAATGACTCTTGGTCATTGGCTATTCTAATATAGGCAGGTACCGTTTTAAGCCCTACTAATTTAGATGCCCTAAAACGTCGTTCTCCCGAAACTAGCTGATATTTATTGAAGTCTAGTTTACGTACGGTTATAGGTTGTATAACCCCTAATTCTCTTATAGAGGTGGCTAGTTCTTGTAAGGATTCATCGTTAAAATTAGACCTAGGTTGAAAAGGATTAACCTCTATATTATCCAAGTCTAGCTCAATGATATTGCCTACTACCTTGTCGGCGTTTTTGTCCGAAGCGGATTGTATATCGTTTTCAGGGTCTTTTAACAGTGCTGAAAGTCCTCTACCTAAAGCCTGTTTCTTTGTTGCTTTTGCCATGTTAAACTTTCTCCTTATTATTCTTTACTACTTCATTGGCCAAATTAAGATAGTTTGTGGCCCCTTTACTGGAAGCATCATATTTAATGATACTTTCACCATAACTAGGAGCTTCACTTAATCTAACGTTTCTTTGGATTATGGTTTCAAAAACCATATCGCCAAAATGCTTTCTTACCTCTTCTACCACTTGATTGGATAATCTTAACCTGGAATCATACATGGTCAACAACATACCTTCTATATCCAAATCTGGATTATGTATTTTTTGTACACTTTTTATAGTGTTCAATAACTTACCTAAGCCTTCCAATGCAAAGTATTCACATTGTATCGGGATAATTACAGAGTCCGATGCGGTCAATGCATTAAGCGTCAATAAACCTAGGGAAGGTGCACAATCTATTAAGATATAATCATAGTCCTCTTTAAGTTCCAGTATCGCCTTTTTCATCATATACTCCCTTTGATCCTTATCTACCAATTCAATTTCTATGGCAACAAGATCAATGTGAGCAGGAATTAAATCTACATTGGGGGAGGATGTTTTTATAATGGTTTCCTTGGCAGATTTTGTATGTTCCAATAATTGGTAAGTACCTAATTCAATACCATCCACATCAATACCAAGGCCAGAAGTGGCATTAGCCTGGGGGTCGGCATCAATTAATAATACTTTTTTCTCTAGCACACCAAGGGAGGCAGCAAGGTTAACCGTAGTTGTTGTTTTACCAACACCACCTTTCTGATTTGCGATAGCAATTATCTTGCCCATATGTAAAGTAAGTTAGGCTGTAAAAATACAATTATTTGTGGGGCTTATAAAAGGATTTTGTTAACACTAGGTGAATAACAAAGACTAAATTATTAATTTGAAGTTAAACTTTTAGTTTTCATTGCTTTAAGCGTGATAAAGAGCCCGTTTAGAATTTTTTATCAAACATTAGATAACATAATTATTGGTCTTTGTTAGATAGATCAAGACTGTCCTCATATTCTATCAAGTATATTTCCTCGTTCTTTTTTTTGAGATAATACTCTTCACGTGCAAATTTTTCTAATTCTTCTTTGTTGGATAGTTTTTCAATAACCTTTTTATCCTTGGCAATTTCCTTTCGAAGAAAATCTTGAGTTTTTTCCAATTTTTTAATTTCCTTCTTAAGTTCTAAATGAATTAGTAAAGAATTAGTATCAAAAAAAATCATCCAGATTAGAAACGCCGTTAAGACCAATACATACATATTGGTCATAATTTTAAACCATTTCTTTTTACGCAGTTCTTTTAAACCCATTAGGCTTCAGTTAATTTCTCATTAATAATGCTCCTTACAATTTCAACGGCAACCGTATTGTATTTATTATTTGGGATAATAATGTCCGCATATTCTTTCGTAGGTTCAATAAACTGATCGTGCATTGGTTTGATGATGGTTTGGTATTTGTCCAATGTTTCATCAAGATTCCATCCACGTTCATTAACATCACGCTTTAACCTACGTATTAAACGCTCATCAGTGTCAGCATGCACAAATATTTTTATATCACACATATCCCTAATTTTTGAATGAGTCATGATAAGGATACCCTCAACGATCATAACCTTTCTTGGGTGGGTAGGTATTGTTTTTTTTGTCCTATTGCATTCTAAGAAAGAGTATACTGGCTGTTCAATGGATTCCCCGTTTCTCAATGCCAATAAGTGTTCTTCCAATAGTTTAAAATCTATGGAATTTGGATGGTCAAAGTTAGTTTTACGTCTTTCTGCCAGAGAAAGTTGGGATAAATCATTGTAATAGGAATCCTGTGAGATGACACCAACCTCTTCATTGGGCAATTCATTGATAATCTGATTTACAACCGTAGTTTTTCCACAACCGGTTCCTCCGGCTATCCCAATAATCAACATGCTTTATTCTTTGGGTCAAAAATACATATTTGTATTTCAAAATTCTACTATACTTAAAATTGAGGTTTTGATAACAAAGCTTAGGATTATATAAAGTATTTTTGCCGGATGCAAAATGAACAGGTAAAACCTAATTTTGAATTTGTGGCCTTAATGGCCTCATTAATGTCTATTGTAGCCTTAACAATTGATGCACTTATTCCTGCAATTGCAGATATTGGAATTTCTATAAATAGTTTGGATCCAACCCGCAATCAGCTATTGATCATCATGATTTTTTTGGGATTGGGTGTTGGCCAATTATTTTTTGGACCACTATCGGACAGTTTGGGAAGAAAGCCTATTGTGTATATAGGTTTTGTTGTTTTTGCAATTGCGAGTGTAATTTGTTTGTTAGCTCCCAATTTAGAAATAATGATTATTGGCAGAATACTACAAGGTATTGGCTTATCGGCACCCAGGACTATTAGTATTTCTATTATTAGGGATACTTATCAAGGTGATTATATGGCCAAGATTATGTCTTTTGTTACTGCATTTTTTATTTTAATTCCTGTAATTGCGCCGGCATTCGGTAAAGCTATAATGAGCGTTATGGGATGGGAAGGTATTTTTTATGTGCAACTCTTTTTTGGATTGGTGGTTTGTATTTGGTTTTGGAAACGACAAGAGGAGACTTTGAAACCTGCCTATAAAGTGCCTTTTTCATTTTCGGTATTCGTAAGGGGCACCAAGGAAATTTTAAAGTTTAGGGAAACCGTTTCTTGTACCATAATTTCCGGTCTTATAACAGGTTCTTTTTTGGTGTATTTAAGCTCTGCACAACATGTTTTTGAAGACTTATACAATCTTAGGGATAGTTTTGCCTACATCTTTGCTGGCCTGGCCATTTCTATAGGATTTTCAACTTTAATGAACGGCACTATGGTCGTAAGGTTTGGAATGCGTAACCTTTCCTTCGTTGCTTTGATATTATTTACTTGTATAGCTTTTGTTTATATGTTGTTATTTTGGAATCAACCCAATCCAAGCATATGGGTGCTGATAAGTTTCTTATCGTTATTATTTCTTTGTTTAGGGTTTGTTTGGGGTAATTTACGATCCATAGCTATGGAGCCTATTGGTCATATCGCAGGAATAGGGGCTGCTATAACAGGTTTTATTTCTACTATATTATCCATACCTATTTCTATTTATATAGGTGGCTTTATCCAAGATAGTGTTTGGGCACTTTTTGCAGGCCTTGGTGTGTGTGGCTTACTGTCCTTGGTGCTTTTTGTTGCTTTTAAGACACGACCTTTGTTTGCCAAAAATCGTGTCTATCAATAGGTTTATAGTGCATTATCCATAATTTCTTTAACCACTTCTGGGTTAAGAAGCGTACTTGTATCCCCTAGGTTAGAAGTGTCCTTACTGGCGATTTTCCTAAGAATTCTACGCATAATTTTTCCACTTCGGGTTTTTGGTAGACCTGGAACAAACTGTATTTTATCTAGTTTGGCAATGGGTCCTATATGTTCGGTAATCTGTTGGTTGATTTCTTTTCTAAGGTTATCACGATCTCTGCTTTCCCCTGTTTCTTTCAAGATAACATAGCCATATAAGGCATTGCCTTTTACATCATGTGGGAAACCAACTATGGCAGATTCTGCTACGGCAGGGTGTTCATTGATACTATCCTCTATTGGTGCGGTTCCCAAATTATGACCGGAAACAATGATCACATCATCTACACGACCTGTAATACGGTAATACCCAACAGCATCCCTTAGTGCACCATCCCCTGTAAAGTACATATTTTCGTAAGCAGAGAAATACGTATCCCTGTATCGCTCGTGATTACCCCAAATGGTTCTCGCCATTGATGGCCATGGAAATTTAATACAAAGTCTACCATCTACTTGATTGCCTTTAATTTCTTTTGAATTTTCATCCATTAATGCAGGTTGAATTCCAATAAAAGGTAGCGTTGCATAGGTAGGAGTGGTAGGCGTCACATAGGGTATTGGCGTAATCATAATTCCGCCGGTTTCCGTTTGCCACCACGTATCTACAATAGGGCTATTTTTCTTGCCCACATTGTTATTATACCAATGCCATGCTTCTTCATTAATAGGTTCACCAACAGAACCCAGTACTTTTAAACTGGAAAGGTCATACTTTTCAACGAATTCTAAGTTTTCCTTGGCCAACGCCCTAATGGCAGTTGGCGCGGTATAAAATTGGTTAACTTTATGTTTTTGGACTACTTCCCAAAAACGACCATAATCTGGATACGAGGGCACCCCTTCAAACATTACCGTTGTGGCGCCATTGGCCAGCGGTCCATAAACAATATAAGAATGACCGGTTATCCAACCAATATCGGCAGTACACCAATACACATCACTTTCTATATATTGAAAGACATTTTTAAAAGTGTAGGCCGTATATACCATATAACCTGCAGTGGTATGCACCATCCCTTTAGGTTTACCTGTTGAACCAGAAGTGTAAAGTATAAATAATGGGTCTTCCGCATTCATTATTTCCGCTACATTGTCACCATACGCATTATCCAATAAAGGTTGTAACCAATGGTCCCTGCCTTTAACCATCTCAATATCACTATGTATTCTTTTGGCCACAAGCACGTTTTCTACCCCGGGACATTCCGTTAACGCTTTATCAACAATTCCTTTTAGGTCAATAGTTTTTGAACCTCTATATGAACCATCGGAAGTAATGACCATTTTACAATCAGAGTCATTTATACGGGTTGATAATGCATTGGAAGAAAAACCTGCAAAGACTACAGAATGTATAGCGCCTATACGGGCACAGGCCAAAACTGAAACAGCCAATTCAGGTATCATGGGTAAATAAATACAGACTCTATCCCCTTTTTTTATCCCTTTCTCCAATAGTACATTGGCCATCTTACAGACTCTTTCATGTAATTGTCTGTACGTAATATGTTCAGCCTCTTCATTTGGGTCATTGGGTTCAAAAAGAATAGCTGTTTTGTTACCCCTTGTTGGTAGGTGACGGTCAATACAATTTTCGGTAATATTTAATTGTGCGCCTTCAAACCATTTGATTTCTGGTTTAGAAAAATCCCAGCTTAGAACATTATCCCAACGCTTTCGCCATACAAAATGTTCTTCAGCTATTTCTTCCCAAAAAGCTTCTGGGTTTCGCACAGATTTTCTGTAAACTTGATAATATTCCTCTAGGTGTTTTATGTGATAATTACTCATGTTGCTAAAATATCTTTACTCGATAATCGAGATTTTCAAATGTTGTTACGCTTTCGTAGATTTTTATGTTGGTTTTATGTAATGCTCCTTGTACTTGTTTTAAGTGTTATTCACCTTAAAAATAGTAAAATTATTAATGATCGGAAGCTTCTCCCGCACCACTTGGAATCCGGATATCCTCAACAATTTCTTGCACGTTTTGTGGTGGTGGTGGCGTGAATTGTAAAATTAGGATGGCGACTATGAAATTTGCTAGCATAGCTATGCTACCAAAACCTTCTGGGGATATACCAAACCACCAATCTGTCTGGGTACCGCCACCAAACCAGCCAAATTTGAACTTGGTCATGTAAAACAGCATTAATAGTATGCCAACTACCATGCCCCCAATAGCACCTTCTTTGTTCATTTTTTTATAGAAAATTCCAAGAACGATAGCTGGAAAAAAAGATGCTGCAGCCAAGCCAAATGCCAGTGCCACCACTGCGGCCACAAAACCAGGGGGATTTATACCAAAATATCCTGCGATTACAACGGCAACAGTTGCGGCAATCCTAGCAGCCCAAAGTTCTCCTTTTTCTGAAATATTAGGTTTAAAAACTTTCTTTATCAAATCATGGGATACCGATGCAGAAATAACTAATAATAGCCCTGCAGCAGTTGAAAGTGCGGCGGCAAGACCACCTGCTGCAACCAATGCAATTACCCAAGCAGGTAAATTAGCAATTTCAGGATTGGCCAGTACCATAATATCCCTGTCCACGGTAAGTTCATTCTGTTTGATATCCGCTACATATTGAATTTTACCATCGTTATTTTTGTCTTCAAAAGCTAAAAGACCTGTAGTTTCCCAATTTTTAAACCATTCTGGCATGGCATCATATTCTTTATTGCTAACCGTATTTATCATATTGGTTCTTGCGAATACAGAAACTGCTGGTGCCGTAGTATATAAAATAGCAATAAGGAGTAATGCAAGACCCGCAGATTTTCTGGCGTCTTTTACGCGCTTAACCGTAAAAAATCGGACTATTACATGCGGTAATCCTGCAGTTCCTACCATTAATGCCAAGGTAATGGCAAAAACATCTGCTATCGATTTGGAACCGTTGGTGTATTCATTAAATCCGAGCTCAGTTGATAATCCATCCAATTTATCCAATAAATAAATTCCAGAACCATCGGATAGGGTAGAACCCATACCTAATTGCGGTATCGGGTTACCTGTCATTTGAATCGATATAAAAATCGCAGGTACCATAAAGGCAAATATGAGTACACAATATTGGGCTACTTGGGTATATGTAATCCCTTTCATTCCTCCCAAAACGGCATAGAACAAAACAATGATCATTCCGATGATGACACCTGTATTAATATCGACTTCCAAGAATCGGGAAAAAACCACACCAACGCCACGCATTTGTCCGGCCACATAGGTAAAGGAAACAATCAAAGCGCAGATAACAGCAACAATTCGTGCCGTTTTTGAATAATAGCGATCACCTATAAAATCGGGTACGGTAAACTTTCCAAACTTTCGTAAATAAGGAGCCAACAATAAGGCCAATAAGACATAACCACCGGTCCACCCCATAAGATATACAGAGCCGTCATAGCCTGCAAATGCTATAATCCCCGCCATTGAAATAAAAGATGCTGCGGACATCCAATCCGCAGCGGTTGCCATACCATTTGCCAGAGGAGAAACACCGCCTCCCGCTACATAAAATTCTTTAGTAGACCCAGCCCTGGACCATATAGCGATTCCAATATAAAGGGCAAATGTAATTCCTACTAAAATATACGTCCAGGTTTGAACACTCATAATTCTTAAAGTTGGTTAGTAATAAATTGGTCTTCCGGTAAGCAATTAAACATCGTACCCGTACTTTTTGTCCAATTTGTTCATGAGGCGAACGTAGACAAATATTAGGATGACAAAAACATATATAGAACCTTGTTGGGCAAACCAAAACCCTAATTTAAAACCGCCAATTTTAACGGTGTCAAGAGCGTCTTTGAATAAAATACCCGCACCATAGGAAACTCCAAACCAAATGGCCAATAAAATGAAAAGGTATTTTACGTTTTCTTTCCAGTAGGCTGTGGCCTTGGTTTGTTTGTCAGACATTTTTCATCGGTTATTGGTTGAACTTAGAAATTTAAGAAAAATAGTTTAATTAGGCAGATAAATAACGCCGCTTGAAGAATCTCTCTTGGCTCCGGTAACCGATTTTAAAACATTTATTTGTTGCTCTGACCGCAAAACACCCATAAAGGCAAAAACCATGGCCTCCTTAAATTCGATTAGGTTTTTGTCCGGCACAACTACCTCAATTTTAGAACCTAACTTCTCTTTTAACGTATCTATCAAATAGGTGTTCAAAGCCCCACCACCTGTTATGAATAAGCTTTGATAGGCATCGTTTGAATTCAATTTTACTTGTTGTGCAATTTTATCACAAATATGATGAACGCATGTGTGAAGTAAATTTTCTATAGAATCTTTAGTGTTATCCACTATGGGTACTACTTCTTCTAAAAACCATTCATATCCAATTGATTTGGGGTGGGGAAGTAGGTAATATTTTAAATCATTAAGTTTTTGAAGCATCGATGAATTTAAAGTCCCGCTCTTTGCCATTTTGCCTCCCTCATCATAAGGTATACCTACTTTTTGGGTGATGTAATTTAAAATCATATTGGCCAAACCTATATCATAGGCAATTCTTTTGTCCTTGACTTCGAAAGAAATATTGCTGATGCCTCCTAGATTTAAACAAAAATCATATTTGCCAAACAACAGAGAATCACCTATCGGAACCAAAGGGGCACCTTGACCACCAAGTGCAACATCATTGGTTCTAAAATCACAAATGACTTTTTGCCCAGTTGTATTTGCTACATGTTGACCTGATCCAATTTGAAAGGTAAGTCCAAGTTCTGGTCTATGGTGGGTAGTGTGACCATGACTAGCAATGTAATTGACCTCCAAGGTATTTTCATTGATAAAAGCAGCTGTTTTTTCACCTAACCATGTGCCATATGAATTATGAAATTGGAGTAAATCCTCTGCAGAAAGATGAATAGCGTTTTTAAGTTTTTCCTGCATTTCCACTGTATATGAAATGCTCCTCGAAACTTTTATTTCAAAGTTCCAAACGGTAT
>CBFIGW010000102.1:0-11850 GCA_965662155.1 Maribacter sp.
ATTTGAAGCTGATCGGTTTGTAGTTAGCGGTGATAATAGTAGAAATAACGCAAAAGTGGTCATTGGGGCATATGGCAAACGATCCGTATTGGACAAAACCTTGAATAGAAGTTTTATTGCCGTTAAGGATGGCTGGCTTGCGGTAAAATCACACTACGAAAATAACCAGTTTCCTTCTGATTTGGTGGCTTTACATAATTTTAATGGTGGTTATGCGGGACTATCTAAAACAGAAAAAGGAGCAGTGAATTTTTGCTATTTGACCAACTACAAAAATTTTAAAAAATATAATGATATTGATGAATTCAATAGCAAAGAGGTGAGCAAAAATGTCTATTTGAAAGAATTTCTGGCTACCTCTGAACCCATTTTTGAAAAACCACTGACCATCGCCCAAATATCTTTTCAGAAAAAAGAACCTGTTATTGGTCACATTTTGATGTGTGGTGATACGGCCGGACTTATTCATCCACTCTGCGGAAACGGCATGGCGATGGCAATTCATAGCGCCAAATTGGCTTCGGAATGTATAGATCGATATTTGCGGAATAAAACTATGGGAAGAAAAGAGATGGAACAAGAGTACAGCCAACTCTGGAATGCTACTTTTAAGAATAGGCTATGGTTTGGCAGAAAACTACAGTATATCTTAACACACAAGAACGTAATGGACATAGGGTTAAAAACTATTGGTAAATCACAAAGTCTATTGAAATCGATTATTAGGAAAACGCATGGAAAAAGTATTGTATAATGGTTGATTTTTCCTTTAGAAGTGATAGGGAGGAGCTCATGGACGACTTTAGAGGTAGTGAGCAGGAATTAAAAGTGATTTTGGACGACATTACTCGTGTCAATACCATTTTAGGGGGTAGCAAGATTACCTTAAACGCCGTATTTAGGCTGATTAAAAAGAATCGTAAAAAATCGTATACGATTATAGATGTCGGATGCGCCGATGGAAATATGCTAAGGGAATTGGCTTTAACCGCTCGAAAGCTAAAAATTGAGGTTAACTTAATAGGGGTAGACCTTAATGGGGACGCATTACGTATTGCAAGGGAAAAATCGGTTGATTTCCCCGAAATAAGCTATTTTGAAAAAGATATTTTATCCGATGATTTAAATGATTTTAAGTGCGACATTGTGATGAACACCTTAATGATGCATCACTTGCCAGATAACGAGATTTTGAAGTTTATTAAACAGTTTTCCAATCTTGCCAGTATTGGTGTCGTAATTAATGATTTGCATAGAAGTATCTGGGCGTATTATTTGTTCCCAATCTTTAGCCTTATTTTTATAAAAACAGATGTTGCCAAGATAGATGGGCTAATTTCTATAAGTAAGGGATTTAAAAAAAAGGATTTACAATCAATTAAAAACCAATTGCATCATTTGGAACATCAAATTAAATGGAAATGGGCCTTTAGGTATCTATGGGTTATGCAAAAAACACCACGTCCCAATATATGAGTAAAACCAAAATAGTATGTGTCACCAAGGAGTTGCCTCAATTTTGTAGTGAAACAAAAGATATCATTCCCTTTGTTGACCTATGGTTACATGGTCAAGATGAACGTTTTAGACGTAAGGTGGTCAAGATTTTTGAAGGTGCGGCCGTAGACAAACGTTACGGTATAATGTCTGTAGAAGAGGTGTTTATGACAACATCTTTTGAAGAAAAAAACGCCATATATGTGCGAGAGGCTAAAAAATTAGGTTTTAACGTATTGCAAAAGGCCTTGCAAAAAGCAAATTGGTTGCCAAATAGTTTAGATTACATTATTACCGTGAGTTGTACCGGTATTATGATTCCATCTTTAGACGCGTACCTGATAAATGAACTAGAATTGCGCAATGATATTGTGAGACTTCCTGTAACCGAAATGGGCTGTGCTGCAGGGGTTTCCGGATTAATTTATGCACATAACTTTTTAAAATCCAACCCTAACAAAAGGATTGCGGTGGTTGCCGTAGAAAGTCCTACCGCAACATTTCAACTAAATGATTACTCCATGGCCAATATGGTAAGTGCGGCTATTTTTGGTGACGGAGCTGCCTGTGTATTATTGTCTTCAGAAGAAGAGGCCATGGGTCCAAGTATAATTGGAGAAGAAATGTTTCATTTTAGGGATGCCACCCATCTTATGGGCTTCGATTTGACCAACCAAGGGCTGAAAATGATTCTGGACCCCGAAGTGCCAAACACTATAAGCACCTATTTTCCTGAAATTGTTTATCCGTTTTTGAAGAAATATGGAAGTGATATAGAAAAGGTGAACCACCTTATTTTTCACCCAGGAGGTAAAAAGATCGTGCAGACGGTAGATGGGCTTTTTGGGGAATTGGGCAAGAATATAGAGGATACTAGAGAAGTATTGCGGCAATATGGCAATATGAGCAGCGCTACCGTGCTTTATGTTTTAGAGCGATTTTTAAATAAGGATATCCCAAAGGGGGAACAAGGTTTGGTGCTTAGTTTTGGGCCGGGCTTTTCTGCACAACGTGTTTTGTTGGAATGGTAAAAAAATAAAGTGATGAAAAAAGATTGGGCCCTAATTTTAGGGGGCAGTAACGGTTTGGGATTGGCCACGGCCAAGAAATTAGCTCGTGATGGTTATCATATCATTATTGTTCATCGTGACAGAAGAGCAGCTTTGGAAGCTATAGAAAAGGAATTTGACGATATTAAAACCAATGATATCCTTTTTATATCATTTAACAGGGATGCGCTTCATGCTGAAAAGCGAGAAGAGATAATAGGTGAGATATCAGGGCAGCTACCAGTTGGCCATAAAATTAAAGTCTTGGTACATAGTATTGCCAAGGGTAGTCTTAAACCCATGTATTCTGCAGAGAGCTCGACCTTAACCGATCAAGATATTAAAATCACTTTTGAGGCTATGGCGCTTAGTTTGTACGACTGGACCAAAGCTTTGATCAAAGCACAGTTATTTTCAGAGGATAGTAGGGTAATCGCATTTACCAGCGAAGGCAATACCAAGGCATTACCTAATTATGGTGCGGTTTCCGTGGCAAAAGTTGCCTTGGAGGCACTATCTAGGAATATGGCTTTGGAATTCGCTCCTATCGGGATAAAAGTAAATTGCATACAGGCAGGTGTTACAGTGACCAAGTCGTTGGAAATGATACCGGGTTACCGAAAACTAAAAGAGCACGCCCTTGCCAGAAACCCTAATAAAAGGCTTACGACACCTGAGGATGTTGCCAATGCCGTATATGTTTTAACGTTGGATGAAGCCAAATGGATTACCGGTACCGTAGTAAAAGTTGATGGAGGTGAAAGTTTACGATAATAACCATATGAAGTACAGCGCTATTTTGAGTTTACTGCCTTTTGAACCACCTTTTCTTTTTGTAGATGAGCTTTTAGAAGTAGGTGATGCGGGTTGTAAAGGGAGTTTTACTTTTAAAAAGGAATTGGATTTCTACCAAGGGCATTTTAAAAATAATCCAGTAACCCCTGGGGTGTTGTTGACGGAATGTTGCGCTCAAATCGGATTGGTTTGTCTGGGTATTCATTTGTTGCAAAATGCCAATGAACTTATTGATGTAAGAATAGGAATGAGTAGTTCTCAAATGGAATTCTTAAAACCCGTTTTCCCAGGTGAAAAAGTAACGGTTATCTCAAAGAAAATCTATTTTCGATTTAACAAACTCAAATGTGAAGTGAAGATGCATGATTCAAAAGGGGAATTGGTTTGTAAGGGAGCATTGTCTGGAATGTTAATGAATAAAACACATGGGTAGACGTGTCGTAATAACAGGAATGGGGGTATGCGCGCCTAACGGAATTGGTTTAAAACAATTTACGGAGGCCCTTACCATAGGCAAAAGCGGCATTCGTTTTCAGCCACAACTAAGAGACCTCAATTTTGGATGTCAAATAGCTGGAGAACCGTTAATTAAGGATAACTTATTAAACAATTACTTTACACCTTTACAGCTGAGGGGTTTAAATGCCTCTGGGCTAATTTATGGCGTTATTGCCGGAATGGATGCTTGGAACGATGCAGGTTTTAAAGAGAATACAGGTAATGAACCACGTTGGGATTGTGGTGTCCTATTTGGCACTGGAACCCTGGGGGTGGATAAATTTAGGGAAGCCATGTATTTGGTGGACGATAAGAATGTGAGACGACTGGGAAGTACTACGGTGGTACAGACGATGGCAAGTGGCGTTAGTGCCTATTTGGGCGGTATGATAGGTTGCGGAAATCAGGTGACTACCAATTCAGCTGCTTGTACTACTGGCACAGAAGGTGTTTTAATGGCGTATGACCGCATTGCCAATGAAAAGGCAGAAATAATGCTTACGGGTAGCTGTAGCGATAGCGGACCCTATGTATGGGCCGGATTTGATGCGATGCGAATATTGCCTAGGACATACAATGACAACCCAACCGAAGCCAGTAGGCCCATGAGTAAAAACGCGAAAGGGTTTATACCCGGAAGTGGTGCGGGTGCATTGGTTTTGGAATCTTTGGAAAGTGCACAAAAGAGAGGCGCCAAGATATATGCCGAAGTTTTAGGGGGCGAGATCAATAGCGGCGGGCAAATGGGAGAAGGGTCTATGACCGCGCCCAATAGTATTGCAGTCCAAAGATGTATCCAAAATGCCGTGGAAAATGCTCGGATACGACCAACGGACATTGACGCTATCAATGGTCATCTTACCGCAACCACCAAGGATAGAACGGAGATTGAGAATTGGAGTGCGGCATTAGGTAGAAGCGGAGCTGTATTCCCTTATATAAATTCATTTAAAGGTATGATAGGGCATTGCTTGGCCGCAGCGGGTAGTATTGAGTGTGTGGGCAGTGTTTTGCAGTTCGAAGAAGCTTGTGTGTTTGGGAATGTGAATTGTGAAGATATCCACCCAGAGATAACCAAGGAAATTGACAAAGACCGTATTCCTCAAAAGACCATTCCATATCGACCTAAAATCATAGCAAAGGCAAGTTTTGGATTTGGAGATGTTAATGCATGTGTTATTTTTAGTGCTTTCAATGATTAATTTAAAAAGCTATTAGAAGATAAGGAGCATGGATAAAGAATTAAAATACCAAAAATTAAAGGATATCATAAAATTGTATTTGCCAGAAGACGTGGCCGTGGCAGACATTACCTATGAAAGTAATTTTATAGCGGAATTAAATATAAATTCTGCACATTTGGTAGATATTGTTTTGGATGTAGAGGATGAGTTTGATATCCGATTGGAAAACGAGGATATGGATCAAATGAAGACCGTAAAAGATGCGTTGGACATAATTGATGCAAAATTAAGTGAAGACTAAGATTAACTTAGTGTTAAAGGAATAACGAAAGGAGCTCTATGAAGAATTGTATTGCTTGGGCAACATCTAAAATGAAAGTAGATAAGCGATTGTTGATACTATACTGCTTGGTTTACTTTTTATGGGGATTGGGCATGAATTGGTTTGGTGCTGAGGTAGGTATTGCAAAATTCACCTTTTGGTGGCAAGTAATTACATGCTACATTCTATATATGGTGCCAATTTCACTGTTGTTACGAAATCTGCCCTTTCATATGCAATATGCTTATGGCCTTATTGCCATGGGCTTATTGGAATTTGGAGGCTACGCCCTGCAAACTTCCTATGCATACCCCGATAATTTGTTAGACCAATTTTTTGGGGTGCGGAATTTTGCCCTGGCGATGGCACTCTTCTTCGCATTGTATTTCCCTTTGGGAAATTGGGGAGTGCAAAAAATATACGATGCGTTATGGGGTTCCGTAAAGTGACCTTAAAAGCTAGTCTTCCTCTTTTATATATAGGGATGCCACAATGCCTGATATAAGGGAAATTGAAATTACGGTTAAGGATACCCATTCCGGTAGGTGTATGTAATGTGAAAACAACATTTTTAAACCTACAAAGGCCAATATCACTACCAAACTATAATTAATATATCTGAATTTGGCCAACATTCTGGATATTAAGAAGTACATGGAACGTAAACCTAAGATAGCCAGAATATTGGAGCTAAATACGATAAAGGGGTCGGCCGTTATGGCTAAAATGGCCGGGATGCTATCTAAGGCGAAAAGGATATCGGTTAGTTCTATTACGATAAGAGCTACAAATAATGGGGTAGCAGCTCTTACACCCATTTTTTTGATGAAAAAATCATGTCCGGATATGTTTGTGGTTATCGGATATATTTTTTTCAATTGTTTAAAGACAAATGATTCACTGGGATCAAAGTTTTCCTCATCGTTCTTTAACATTTTAAATGCCGTATAGAGTAAGAAAACACCGAACACATAGATTATCCATTCGAATTTAGTGATAAGCGCCACACCAAAGAGAATCATTAGGGCCCTGAATATAATAGCTCCCAAGATACCCCAAAACAATACCCTATGTTGGTAAATGGGTGGTATTCTAAAAGACGAAAAGATAACAGCGATCACAAAAACATTATCTATACTTAAGGAAAGTTCAATTAAATACCCAGTTATGTACTTAAGTACGGCATCGTTTGGGCTTAAATTAGTGGGGTTAACAATATAACCTGTAGAAAACAACCAATAAATTACACCACTGAAGGCCAAAGCAATGGTCACCCAAATGGCTGTCCATATACTCGCTTCCTTGGTCTTTATAACATGGTCGTTTTTATGAAAAACACCAAGATCCAATGCTAGAAAAAGTACAACGAAAGCCAAAAATACTACCCAAACGATCATAATGGTTATTTAAAGGCGACGAAGGTACTAAATTTCGATAATTTTAGTCAATGATTTTGGTTAGGTTGAAGATGGAATTTTTAGCTTACATTATGAGCTATTCTAATTCAAGGTCAATCTTGATTTTCACTTTGTTGGATTCCCTTCCTTTTTTAAGAATGGTGATATCAAAATCAGATGAGAATAGGGTAGTGGTCCCTATTAAATGCTTGCCTTGCTTTAAGAAAGTAAACTGTATGGATTTGGTGATGTCTTTAATGGTCAAATCGCCATCGACCATTATGGTGTCTTTTTTAACCTGAATTTTGGTACTTGTAAATTTTATTTTAGGATAATCATCGGCGTTAAAATATTTACCGCCCCTTAAAGACCAATCTCTTAAGAAGTTTCCAGTGCTAATAGTTTCGGATTGTACGGTGCCCGACAGCGTTGAATTCTCCAAATTGTCCCAGTCTATTTTAGAGTCCGATTCAAAGCCAGAAATTTCACCGTCCACGTCTTTCTCAACAAACACAAAGCTTACCGTAGCGGAGGTAATTTGTTCCTGTGCCATACTTTGGAATGATGTGATACCGCAGAAGAACAGAAAGAGAACACTTTTTTTGAACATAATAGGTAAATTAAATTATGGATTTGGTCTTAAAAGTATTGCATTTTGTCGTACAAAGATATAGTTCAAATTATTAATTGGTATCTTGATGGAGAGAATAGTATTGAAAAAATGAAAAATAGAATTTTTATTGTCCTTACATGCTTGTTTTGTACGGTATGTTTTTCAACGGTTTATGGGCAAGCTAAAACGGAAACAAAACGTGTTGTGCAAAAGCGCACGTTAATGAATAAGTTTGAACCGGCTTATGTTATGCCTTACGAGGAACGCTTGGAGCTAAAAGATAGGCGAATCGCGAAACAAAAAAGGACAAAAAGGATATTGGATACTTTGAGTATTTCCGACAGAAAGAGAAGAAAATTGATGCGGGAATTAAAAAGAAGTCCGTTTTCTAAGCGAATTGATGAAGTTATCATGGCCAATACTCAATTTGAGGACGAAGAGAATGACAACCAATAAAAAATGAAACCCTATTAATAGGGTTTCATTTTTGCTTTTCTTTTTTGGAGTTGTCTATGCAAATCATCTATGGTGGCCGCAATCGAAGTTTCAAAGTTACTTTTGCTTGATTCAGCGAATAACCTTGGTCCAGGCGCACTTAAACGAATTTTGCAGATCATTCCTGTTTCCGGGGAAGAAGTATTCTCTGTCTTAAAGAACACATCCGCCCTCACAATAAAATCAAACTTATCTAAAAGCTTTTCTAATTTAGAGGCTACCATAATCTCTAAGCGATTACTGGCCTTTACATCATCATACTCAAAATTTATATTCATACGCTTTATTATTAAATCAAAAGATACGAAAATCTTTATCAAAAAATGAAGCTTAGGTCATCAATTTATTCTTAAAAATTAAGGTTGTGTTAAACCTCTGTTTAGCTATACGTTGCGTGTTGGGGGTATTGTATTTATTTGTAATTTAAAGGAAATTTCGTACAGTAGTCGTCAATCTTTAAATCTTAATGTGTTATGGAAAATACTAAAACAGCAAGTAAGATTACCAATTTTAGCAAAGGTATATTGCGCATTGAGCGCAGTAATAAAGATTTATTGCAGTTTAAAACAAAGCTGAACTCTTATTTATGCGAACCAACTACCTATAAACAATATAAAATCCGTGAGGAGTTGTCCGAAAAAATAAATAATCTAATCAAAAGTCATCAAGAATTGCTCGATTATTTGAAGACCAATAAATTTACAACACAACCGGATACAAGGATTAACAATAGTTTGCAAGAGGCGAAATTAGTGGAGGAAGGTGTTAGTAATTATATACTTGCCATAAATTCCTAATACATATCAAATCTTGTTTTGCTAGCTTCTGAAGCGTCGTAAATTTTAAAATGGGTTCGATTTATCTTCAAACAAATAAATTAAACAACACCTAAGCACTTAAAATAAAGTGTTTAACTTACTTAACATAAAGTAGTACTTTAATAAGAATCCGTATTGGTTACAAATGCAATTCTCTTGCTATCCGGTGACCAACTAGGTACATTTATAGTACCTTGACCTCCGTAAATATGAGCCAGTACTTTGGGCGTACCTCCATCAATGGGCATAATGCGCAGCATGCAACGTTGATAAAAGGGATGGTCACTAGGTTCAATATCCTTTGGAAAGGAAATAAAAACAATCCATTTTTGATCTGGGCTTATATGCGGAAACCAATTGTTATACTCATCAAAGGTAAGTTGGGTCTGTTTTTTGCCATTTGCTTTCATTCTGAATAGCTGCATATTGCCGGTTCTTACAGAATTAAAGTAGATGTACTTACCGTCTGGAGTATATTCCGGACCATCGTCTAACGTAGCTAAATCTGTCAATTGCTTTTCCTTGCCAGAATCCACATCCACCGAAATAATGTTGTAGGCCCCATTTCTGTTACCCGTAAATACCATTTTTTTGTTGTCTGGGGACCAACCATGAAAGTAGGAGGCGCCTAATCCAGGTTTGGTAACCATTTTAGGTAAAGAATCACCTTCGGTAGGTAAATAATAAATAGCAGAATCACCGTTATCTTCTTGGTTATGGTTGCTTATACCTAATAAGGTACCGTCAAAAGTTAGTACATGGTCGTTATTGTTGTTTACTGCAAAACCGGTATTTAAAGGGCTTATGGTGCTCGTAGCGAGTTCGTAGTTGTAGAGATGGCCTTTGGAATTGTAAATTAGTTTTTTGCCATCTACGGTCCAATTTGGTGCTTGTATGGAATGTGCCGATTGGTATATGATTTCTCGGTGCCCCGTAGCCACATCCATTATTTCCAGGTTACTGCTTATATAATCGCGATAAGGGGTATAATCAGGATCTACGGGTTTTATAATGCGAACATTGCTATAGACCGCATTTTCTAGGAATTCGGGATTGTGGGAGCATACATAGATGCCAACATAGACCTCATTGTCCATTTCCATATCCGTTAGCTCCACGCTGGTAAATTCCTCACCGAATTTAGCGGTAGACATGATATACGTGGTGCCACGCCTTTCCAATTGGATAATGGTAGGGGAGGTGTCGCTGGATTTTACTTCCTCGGTATCCCCACCAATGGTTTTTCTATACTGTAAAGAGGTGAGTCCATCTCCATGGGTAGTGGCGTTCACGTGCTTGGAATTGGCATCAAGGCTATTTTTAACGATCCAGCCCACTTTACGATGCGGGTCTTTGCCCGTGCCCATGAAGTTAACCGTAGTCCTAAGAATAAAATCGCCCTGAAGGGTTGTCCATACATATTGAAACTCATCTTTGCCAGACCACATATTGGTGCCGGCTCCCGATAGGGTATAGGTCTGTTTTTGGGTATCATAAGACACTGAACCTTTTATTTTTGGGTTTCCTATGGCAGTGCTTCCATCAAAAATGCCAATTTTATGTTGACTATATCCCATAAAACAGAGTGACCATAAAAGAACGAATACTGGTTTGTTGATTTTCATAAGACTTTATTTTCTTCAAAATAATGAGTTTATTATCAAATTGATTTAAAACCTACGTTGTGTAACTAAATTCAATTACTATGTTTTTAATTTTAGGTTACATTTAAAATAGTCTGACCTTTTAGCCCTATACGGTCTTTTGTCTCTTGGGTAATGTATTTCTTTTGATCAATCTGTTGAGGCTGGTCCATAGCACAAAAATAACTGTGAATACTTCTTCTGTGTTTTTTAGTGGTATTGGTGGTACCACCATGCCAAACGTGCGAATTAAAAACAAATACGGAACCGGCAGGGGCAATGATTTTTATCTCATTTGGATGCGTCTCTTCCAAATTTTCAAGCACTTCTTGTGGTAACTTATGTTGCTTATGTGTACCTGGTACAATACGTGTAGCTCCATTGTGTGCTGTAAAATCATCAAGCAACCATATGGTATTACAAACTTTGTAATTTCCGTTAGGCACAGAATTACCATAATCTACATGAAGTTTTTGATGCCCATAACCTGGCTTTGCGGCCCGGTAGTTTAAGGAGGATAGTTTAAATTGTTTGGAAAGAACGGTCTCTACGGCAGCAAGCACCTTTGGGTGCGTGTATAAAATATCAAAAACAGGTCCTTTGTTTACCAAATCTGCCAAGCGGTCTGCACCAGCTTCTTTGGGGTGCCGAATATATTTAGATTCCAATAGTTCTGCACCAGCGTTTATGCCTTCTTGTTCGATTAAAGAAGAAATACGGTTGTTAATAGCTGCTACTTCATCGGTAGTTAAAAGTTGGCCCAGCCCCACATAGCCATTATCGTTTAGCTGTTGTATTTCTTTGGTCGATAGCATTTTAAACGAAGTTGAAAAGAGATTTTTAGACTATTTAAAAAAATAAGTGGATGAGAAGATACTCGTTTTTACTTAAAAAACAAACCCATCCAGAGACCTGGATTTGGTCTAAAGGCATAGTTGTTATGCCTTTTTAAGGTCAAAACTCATCGGATAACACTAAAAAACCAAAGGTTTTGCGATATAATTCGTTATTGGATGGTAAGAACGGTATTTTTGCCGCTCAAGAAAGTGAAATTTGTAATAAAATAGTATGAGCAAAGTAAAAGAAGATGATTTAGTACGTGTACATTACACGGGTAAATTAAGTAATGGACAAGTATTTGACAGTTCTTTGGAAAGAGAACCCATTGAAGTAAAATTAGGTCAAGGTAGCCTAATACCAGGTTTTGAAAAAGGTTTGGTGGATATGGAAGTAAACGAAAAGAAAACTGTTGTCATTGATAAGAAAGAAGCCTACGGAGAAAAGCGCGAAGAGCTATTTCAAAAAGTAAGTAAATCAGAATTGCCGGAAGAGATAAAGCCAGAGGTTGATATGATTCTTACGGCATCTAATCCAGATGGTAGTGAAAGACAGTTACGTGTAGCTGAAGTAAATGAGAACGATATCGTAGTTGATGCCAATCACCCATTGGCAGGGGAGGACCTAACCTTTGAATTGGAATTGGTAGAGATAAAGTAATAGTCGTTAGACTTAGGAATAAAAAAACCGCCTTTTTTGGGC
>CBFIGW010000103.1:0-11817 GCA_965662155.1 Maribacter sp.
TTCCCTAAAAGAATGGGGCGCAATGTAAGTTTTACCAATACGATAAAAAAAACCTGTAAGTTTAAATAGCTTACAGGTTTTTTTAAAACTCTTAAACAACAGTAGTATGAACGCCATTTCCTATTTGTAAGCGATATACCTCAGGTTGTATTCCTGTTTTCTTTTCATATCCCTTGACTATTGCCGTTATACTTTCTTCAATAGCATCATTTTTAATTAGGTTAATAGTACAGCCTCCGAATCCACCACCCATCATTCTTGAGCCCAATACACCAATTAAACTTTTTCCAATAGATACCAAGGTATCCAGTTCCTTGGTCGTAATCTCATATTCTGTGGACATTGCATTATGTCCATCCAATAATAAAGCACCTATTTTTTCTGCATCACCACTTATCAATGCATTTTTCATTTTTTTTACACGAACATTTTCTTCCAAAACGTAGTTAGCTCTTTTATAATCTAACGGAGAGATTTCATTTTTAATTGAATTGAGATTGGCTATGGTTATATCTCTAAGTGACCTAACCTCTTTCTTGTATTCTCTCATTTTATCAACCACCAATTCACAAGATTGTCGCCTCTTATTATATTCGGAGTCAACCGCTAAATTATGTTTGATATTAGAATTGATCAATACCCAAGTATAGCCAACCAGATTAATTGGGATATGACTAAACTCCAGTGTTTTACAATCAAGAAACAAAGCATTGGAAGATTTGCCGAATAATACGGCATATTGATCCATGAGGCCACAGTTTAAACCTATTTTATGTTCCGCCTTTTGGGCTATTAAAGCAATTTCCTGCTTGTTTATCTTTAAATCAAATAGTTCAGAAATAGCATAAATAAATCCACAACAGAGGGCTGCTGAAGAAGAGAGCCCAGATCCTATAGGAATGTCACCTCCAAATACACAATCAAATCCTTTTATTAGGTACTTTTTTTCGTGTAAAATTTCTAGTATAGCCTTAAAATAATTACCCCAAAAAGAGGTGAATTCTTTATGATTTCCGTCTGTGTCAAATATGATTTGCTCGGGTGAGGTTAAGAATGTTTCTACGTATATATTATCGGATTCATTTCGCTGTACGGCAAAAAATATACTCTTTTCAATAGCAGCAGGTAAAACAAAACCTAAGTTATAATCTGTATGCTCGCCAATTAGATTTATCCTACCTGGCGACTTTACCAAAAGAGGTTCATTATTATATTTTGCAACAAAGGATTTTTTGATTTCTTGGACAATCATGATAAATAATTAATACTACCTATGAGTTGTTACTTACCGGTTTTTTAAGAACTCTATCAAAAGACTCAAAAAATAAAGCAATAACAATAACCAAAGCGGCCCCAATAAAATTCAACCAAAGATATCCTAGTTTTTCTTCTCCGCTAGGATATATATGTATGAGGCTGTAGTATATTACACAGATAATGACTTGAGTAATTAATGCCGCAAAAAACACAGCATTACCTTTTACAAACTTAAAGAAGAATGCTAATAAGAAAATACCCAATACATTACCATAAAATATACTTCCTATAATATTTACTAGTTGAATTAAATTATCAAATAAGTTAGCAATACAGGCTATTATAATGGCTATTATTCCCCAAGCAAGCGTAAAGAGTTTTGAAACTTTAACGTAGTACTCTTCTGAACGCACTCCTTTCTTATTTCTTTTATATAGGTCCAATGCCGTAATAGTCCCTAAAGCATTAAGCTCGGAAGCAGTTGAAGACATTGCAGCAGATAGTATTACTGCTAATAATAGGCCAATTAAACCGCGTGGTAAATTATGTAGAATAAAATGGATGAACACATAGTCCTTGTCATTTGTCTCTACAGAATTATTTGCCTGTTTTATAATTGACTTAGCTGCAATTCTGTTGGTACTATCTCTTCGATTAATTTCTATTATTTGCTGTTTGGCCTCTTGAACAGCAGTATATTCCTTAAGATCAAGTGCGCTTGAAAAATTGTTTTGTGCTATTCTTTTTTCTGCTTCAAGAACAATTTGTCCCTCTTGTAGAAGTTTGTAATCTTCTGCAAATGGAGATTCCATTACTGCTTGTGTTGCAGAAGGATTAAAGTTAAGAGGAGATGGATTATATTGATAAAAGACAAAAACCATTACCCCGACCAATAGGATAAAGAACTGCATTGGTATTTTTAAAATACCGTTAAAAATAAGCCCTAACTGACTTTCACGTATAGATTTTCCCGAAAGATAGCGTTGAACCTGGCTCTGATCGGTTCCAAAATAAGCAAGTGCTAAGAAAAGTCCACCAGTGATACCGCTCCAAAAAGTATATCTACTTTTGGTATTCATATCAAAATCAAGTATATCCAGTTTGTTGCTGGCACCAGCAATTTTCAATGCTTTACTAAACGTAATGTCAGATGGTAAATAGCCCAAAATAAAGAAGAATGTAATGAACATTCCAGTCATGATAATGAACATTTGCTGTTTTTGGGTAACACTTACCGCATTGGTGCCACCAGAAACAGTATAAATTATCACAAGAATACCAATGATGATGTTTAAGGTCCATAAATCCCAACCAAGCACAGCCGAAAGAATAATAGAAGGCGCAAAAATTGTTATTCCCGCTGCCAAACCACGTTGCATAAGAAATAAAATAGCGGTCAAAGACCTGGTTTTTAAATCGAATCTACCTTCAAGAAACTCATAGGCCGTATAGACTTTCATTCTATGATATAAAGGAATAAACACCATACAGATGATAATCATGGCCAATGGAAGTCCAAAATAAAATTGAACAAATCCCATACCGTCATGAAAAGCTTGGCCTGGTGTGGATAAGAAAGTAATAGCACTCGCTTGTGTTGCCATTACGGATAGGCCTATAGTCCACCATTTTGCCTCATTACCGCCACGTACATAGTCATTAACATTTTTGCTGCCACGCGTTTTCCATACACCATAGGAAACAATAAATAGTAATGTGCCACTAAGGATAGCCCAATCTAATGCTCCCATATTTATTTAAATGATGTCATTATGTAATAGAATGCAAGTACATAAATTAGATTAAGAACTAGCACAATGGTATATTCTTTTTTCCAACCTTTAGTATCATCTTTTTCTAGATTCATCCTTTAATTTGCTGTTTATTCTCTACCTTACCTTTACCTACCGATAGCATATTGGAGAAAAGCTTATATGCTCCTGGTACACCAACAGGTAACTCCCTAAAAAAACTTAAACCTGTGTAAATATAGTTGCCTTTGCCATAAGGAGCAATTAGTAAGCTACCTTTTGTTGCTTTCTCACCTTCATCGTTCATTTCAAGAATAGGAGTAAACTCTTTTGACCAACTATTAGGGAAATATAAACCTCTTTCCTGAACCCATCCTTCAAAATCTTCTTCGTCTATTTTGTTGGGAAAATTAAGAAGTGCGTGATTTGGGGCTATAAGTTTAACATCTGAATTTTCATTGGTAACACGGTCTCTTGAAATTTCCAAATCATAAGGGGCTATGTTTTCAAACTGCTTCCCCCATCTACTTGCAGTATTATACTGTACAATAACATTTCCGCCGTTTTCAACATAATCAAAGATAAATTTTTGTTTGAAACGTAATTCATTTACCACATTGTAGGCTCGAATACCAAGTACTACTGCATCATATTTTTCCAATGAATTTTCCGTAATATCTGCAGGATTTATTAAATGTACGGTATAACCAATTTGTTCCAGACTAGTTGGGACTTGATCTCCGGCACCCATTATATATCCAATATGTTCACCTGATTTTTCAATATTTAACCGTACCACCTTTGTTTCAGATGGCAGAAGAATAGTCTGGGTTGGCACATGGTCATAAGCTATGGTAACCAATTCTTTATTTAATTCCTTACCATTTATCTTGACTATTGGTGAAATGTAGCTAGAACTTTCAAGTTGTGGAGGGCTTAAAGTGAAAAATAAAGTCTGTTCATCACCTTTTTTTGTTATTTCAAAATTTTGAGTTTCCCGATTTACGTTCCAGCCTTTGTCAAAACACAATTGTACGGCACCAGATAAAGAATCTTTATGTGCCTTTACGGTAACCGCTACTTGTTTTGGGGAACCGTCTGCAAATATGATAACCTTATCCTTTATACTCGTTGTTGCTTCTGGTATTATTTCAAAAGGTTGATAAATCTCACCTTTGTCAGGTCGGGCATATTTATAAACCACGTTCTTTGTAAATGGAATGGTAATATCATTAAACCTTAAATGAAACGTAGTTAGAAAAGCTCTTGGTGTTTCAGGTTTGCCAATAAGATCTTTGTTATTGACCTTATAAGTACCTAAACTGCCTTTTTCCATTAGCCAATAGGGACTTGTATAATCAATATCATCAGCTATTATATGATTTAATTCTTGTTCAAAAAGTACATTGTTTTTTAAATTTATTGGCTCTTTGTTTTGAATTTGATTGTTTATAGCTATTGATTCTATCACCACCTCTTGATTACTTCTATTCAGGGCTTCTATATTAATAGAGATAGCCTGTCCAGGATTAGCATAGGGAGTTTTGGTAAAAGATTCTAAATGTAAACCTGTTATGGCTAGGATGATCGCTTTTAGTTCTTTTGTTTTTTGAGTTTTCCAATGTTCATCTTTTACTTTTTGTAATAGGGCATAGGCCGTTGTTAATTCCTTTAAATGTACAGATGGGTCCTTGAAATTAAAGTCTGATTGTACCTTATTTAAAATATTACCAATTTTATCACCGCCTTCTATTCTTGTCCAAGTGGTATTGATACCATCAAACAAATTATTTTTATCATTAGGTAAATCCCCTTTTAATAGCTCTACATATTCATTCTCTGAACCTCTGGAACTTAACCTACCAAAGCCTTGACACAAATGCTGACTACTTGCCAATGATGCTATTTCATTATTAGAAGCTCCTAACATGGGATAATATACCCCAATATCAACATTAAGCATTTTAGATTTATCGGCTTTTTCAAATTTTTCTTGACTGCCATAAAACCACCATGAGGTGTTAAAAAAAAGACGTTTTGGTTGCCATGTGTTTACGTTTTTTAATCTGTCGGCAAAGGCAGTTGAATCGTTAGCCAAATCAAAAGCTTCCACACTTAACATGGCAGAAGATGTATGGTGACCATGTGTACTTCCCGGACTACGGTGATCAAACCTATTGATTATTATATCTGGTCTAAATTTTCGTATGGTTGTGACCACATCACCTAGAATAGCTTCTTTGTTCCATATTTCAAGCGTCTCATTAGGGTGCTTAGAATAACCAAAATCATTTGCTCTAGTGAAAAATTGTTCTCCACCGTCAACCCTTCTAGCCGCAAGAAGTTCTTGTGTCCGTAGCACTCCCAATAGTTCGCGTAACTCCGAACCTATTAAATTCTGGCCACCATCGCCTCTTGTTAAGGATAAGTAACCGGTACGTGCATGCACATTATTAGATAAGTAAGAGATCAACCTTGTGTTTTCATCATCCGGGTGCGCTGCAATATATAAGGCTGTGCCTAAAAAATTCAATTTTTGAACCGCATGAAATATTTCTGAGGGAGAACTAGGTTTAGGTGACTGGGCTATACTATTATTAAAAGATAGAAGTAAACAGGAGGTAATAACCCAAAATAGGCGCATAATGTTGGTTTTTGGTGTACTTTCAAAGATAACAAGATTAAAATCCTAGCAAACTTATTTTACAAGTTCTTTAACAAACTAAGATTCTCCAAAATTTCCTAACTCCTCATTTTCTTTGTAAGTGGATACCAAAATAACCCCTTTCTGCAATACCATATTATTAGGATAGGTCAATACTTCTCCATTCGCTTTTCTGAGATGTAAGTGAAATGCTTTGATGTCCTCTATAATTAAATGGTCATTTTCATTACTTTCTGCATCAAAAAGTTCTTTGTCCAAAATTCTAATGGTATTGCCAATTTTAAATGGAAAAGAGAAAAATATAATTACCCCAGCAGTGATATTGCTAATGATCGACCATTGTGCAAAAAGTGCCACTCCTATAACGGCAAACACAGAGGAAACAAGTACGCCAAGGTCTTTATAATTTACACCCCAAACCAATGTCAAAGCACCACCAACGGTTATTGTTAAGGCAATAGAAATATACTTTATAATAAGGTTGGTCCTTACGGGATTGTAGTCTCCTATTTTGCCAACTTTCCTAACAATAGAAGTTAAGATAAGTTTAATTATAAATGCCAATATAAGTATGATCAACGTACTTAAAAGCTCACTTTTATAAATTAAAATAAAACCTTCCATGGTTATAGGCCTAAACTATCACGTAAATATAAATCCTTATTGCTGTTTTTTTGCCAATAGGGATTTTTTATGGTTTTTATTTTTGTTGCTGTGGAAGTTAATATTTTGGCATTTTGACCAAAACCTCCTTTAAAGGAATCTGTCCATCCTTCAACTGTGTAAGGAAAAGCAGAATTATACGTAATTTTTAAGGTTCTTGCCAATTCTGGATAACTTATTGAATACGTGTTAAAGGCACCTTCTGTGCTCATAGAAGCAACAGCATTATAAGCCTTCAATTCTTTATGGGACAACCTAATATATTCTAATGATGGGATTATTTCCAATTCCCCTAAAGGTAGATTTTCGGGGTTGATTCTAATTTTGTTCCAAATTTCATTTTCTAACACAGCCTTGTCCAAATGGAAATCTTGATCTGCTTCCGTTCCAAAATAAGAATGGGACATAATTTCAAAATCAGCTCTGTTGTTAAGTTGTGCATATACATGGCCACACCATTCCTGGGAAGAAAAAGAAACTTTAATGGCATGGTCATTATCGTAAACAGGATAAAAACTACTGTTCATGATAGAGTAGGGGTATATGCCCGTTAGGTATTTTTTTGTTGCATTCAGTTTTAAAACAGGAATATTTGAAGAATCGTTTTTATCTGCTTTTACTTGAAGCTCAGGTAAAAATGGTTCGGTCACATAAATTAATACGGCTTTGCCTTCTCTTAACTCTCCATACCTCGCTTGTTCTAATTTATAAGAGGTTATTTCTGCATTACCGGCATACCAATATGTTTTGAATTCCTCAGATAACGGCACCTTTTTTGCCTTAGTGCTTTTTGTGGCTTGTTTATCGGTAGCAACATCTGGCTGCTTCTTGGTTTTTTCATGACAAGATTCGAATAAAGTACATAAAGCGGCCGCAGTTATCACTGCTAATTCCAATCGTAACCATTTTTTAATCATAATTTAAAAGTTTTACTCGTTTAAAGAGATTAGTTTTTTCCGTTGCTCAATTTATTTTATTGTTGCTCCTTTCGTTAAAAGGTCGCATACGTAAAGACCAAGGCATGGTATTAAAATTAGTTAAAAAGGACTAAGATACCATGTCTGTTAACGTTTTATACACGAGTTGTGTTGGCAAGCCAACTACGTTGGTGTAAGAACCTTTAATTTCTTCCACACCAATTAAACCAATCCATTCCTGTATGCCATATGCCCCAGCTTTATCAAAAGGTTTATAATTACGTACGTAATAATTTATTTCCTGATTGGTCAGATGTTTAAACTTAACCTTTGTAATATGATTTTTCACCAGTTGTTTTTGTTTTGTGGTAAAACATACCGATGTAATTACCTCATGCCAATTTCCAGAAAGTTTTTGTAACATTTCTACTGCTTCGTTCTCATCTATCGCTTTGGCCAAGGACTCGTTATTATACCAAACTACGGTGTCCGATGTAATCAAAATATCCTTATCCTCAAGAATCCCTTCAAAAGCCGAAGCCTTTAATTTTGACAGGTAATCAGAAATCTCACACCCCTTTAAATAGTTGGGATAAACTTCATCAACTGGTTTTAACCTTATTTCAACATCAATATTTAAATTGTTAAAAAATTGCTTGCGTCTGGGAGAACCAGATGCCAATATAATATTGTATTTCTTTAATTTATCCAGTAACATTTTTAATCTTTTGCAGCACTAAAGTGTTCCATCCAATCACCCTTTACTTTTAGTACTTGTTCAATTACGTCCCTAACGCAACCCGCACCTCCATTTATGGGTGAAATATAATGGCAGTTTATCTTTACTTCTGGCGTGGCATTTTGAGGACAGGTAGCCATGCCGACCATCTTCATAGGTGGTATATCTGGTATATCATCGCCCATGTAAAGTACGTTCTTTAAATCGATATTATATAGATCCAGATACTCATCCAGTGCTTCAATTTTATGATGTGCCCCTAGGTAAATGTCAGTTACGCCTAAACCTTGTAAACGTTTCTTTACGCCTTCATTGGTTCCGCCTGTGATAATACAAACATTATAACCCTTGCTAATTGCTGCTTTTATTGCATAACCGTCCTTTATATTCATTTTGCGTAAAAGTTCACCGTTAGTAGTTATCAATACGTTCCCGTCTGTTAGAACGCCATCAACGTCAAAAATAAATGTGGTAATCTTACTTAAATATTCTTTATAACTTTTTTCCATAGGATGCTTTTATTGCATTGCTTAGTAATTTATATATCTCTCGGTGCTGGTCTTCTTTCAATTCCAATAAATGAGAATGTAGTGTAGTCTGATCTCCTCTTCTCGCCGGACCGGTTTGAGCCTGTTCTGGCGATAATACATCAAGCTTTTCCACAGTTTCTTTTATCAATGGTTTTAAAAGTTTAAAATCCATATCATTTTGTTCACAAATTTGTTGACCTATTCTAAATAAGTGATTCGTGAAATTATTGACAAAAACAGCAGAAACATGAAGTGCCTTTCGTTGGGACGAATTTATATGCTCAACAGATTCACTAATCGTTTTGGCAATAGTTTTTAAGAATTCTAAATCCCTATCATTTTTTGCCTCTATACAAATAGGAATATTTTTAAAGTCTAATATTTTGTTTCTAGTAAATGTTTGTAACGGATAAAAAACGCCTGAACGTTTATGTTTTGATAGTGTATTAATGGATACCGCTCCAGAAGTGTGCACCAATAAACCACTTATTTCCAATTTTTCTGAAACCTGGGGAATTGCATCGTCTTTAATGGCCATGATGTACAAATCTGCCTTAGGTAAGTTTTTCCAGTCGGTAGTTATTTCCGTTTTGTCTTTAAAAAAAGCTAATGAATTATCAGACCTTCCAACCACAGCAACAAGGTTCACTTCATCATTTTGATAAAGTGCCTCAAATAAATTTTGGGAAACATTCCCTGTCCCTAGGATAACTATGGAAACCATTTTGCGAAAATACAAAGAATTATACCCAGTACGTTGGGTGATAATTAACATATTTGTTTAGCTTTTTAAAGGCAACAGTCTTACTTAAAATGGCAAAAAGAACGTATTTTTGCATGTTGAAAACCAAAGTCAGTTTACATGACAGATTTGCTTAAGAAAATTTTCTTCTCCACTCGTTTAATGTCCATTCTATTTATAGTTTTTGCCACTGCTATGGCCTTTGGGACCTTTATTGAAAGTTGGTACAGCACGGAAACCGCACGTATCTGGATTTACAATGCCACTTGGTTTGAAGCCATTATGGTATTTTTTGTTATAAATTTTGTTGGAAATATTTCTAGATATCGACTGTTTCGAAAAGAAAAATGGGCCGTTTTGGTGTTACACCTTTCATGGATTTTAATAATTGTTGGCGCCTTTGTAACTAGATATATAAGTTTTGAAGGGATAATGCCGATTAGAGAAGGAAAAACGGAAAACGTTTTTTACTCGGACAAAACATATTTAACGGCACATATTGAGGGAGAGATAGACGGGGAACCTAGGAGAAAAGTAATGGAGGATGATTTAATAGTCACTGCAGAGGCCCTAAAGTCTAACCTACCCTGGAACAACGACTTTAATGGTGATCCATTTACAATTTCATATGTTGACTTTATTGATGGGGCAAAAGAGGGATTAATACCAAGTGAAACTGGTAATAGGTATTTAAAAATAGTTGAAGCTGGGGATGGTCAGCGACATGAACATTTTTTAGAAAATGGTAAAGTTGCCAGTATTCATGGTGTATTATTTGCACTGAATAATAAAACTGAAGGAGCCATAAACATTTCTACACAAAATGATAACTATCAAATAACATCTCCTTTTAATGGAAGCTTCATGCGTATGGCAGACCAGTTTCAAGGCAGTTTGGAGAAAGATAGCTTACAACAACTTCAACTGAGGTCTTTGTACAATACTGCAAACATGCAGTTTGTTATACCGGATTCCTTGGTACAAGGCAGTTATGGTATTGTGGAAATACCAGAAGCCGAAAAACAAGAAAATGATTCAGATGCATTGGTTTTATCTATTACAAGTGGAAATGAAACAAAAGAAATAAAGGTTCTTGGGGGTAAAGGCGGGACTGATTTTACCGGTAAATTAAACGTAGGAGGTTTAAGTTTTGCCTTACGCTATGGATCAAAAGTTTATGAACTTCCTTTCCAAATACAATTAAATGATTTTATAGCCGAGAAGCACCCCGGAACGCAAAACGCTTATGCCTCTTTCATGAGTAAGATTACGGTTAAGGATGAACGCCCTTTTGATTATGATATTTTCATGAACCATGTATTGGACCATAAAGGGTATCGCTTCTTTCAATCTGGTTTTGATCCAGATGAAAAAGGAACAAGACTATCTGTTAACCATGACTTTTGGGGAACATGGATTACTTATATTGGTTACTTCTTGTTATACATTGGTTTAATGGGCATTATGTTTTTTGGGAAGACCCGTTTTAAGGATTTGGCAAATTCTCTTGAAAAATTAAAAGAAAAGAAGAATAATATGCTTGCTACCTTTCTTGTAGTCATTGGATTAAGTAGTTCGCTATCTGCCCAGGAAAATACTGCTGATGATGGCCATGATCATGCTACAGCTCCAACAGACTTGCAAATAGATTCTTTGTTAAGTACTTCAATGGTAGCCAAAGAGCATGCGGCCAAATTCGGTAAGCTAGTGATTCAGGATGAAGGGGGTAGGATGAAACCTATGAATACCTTTTCGTCCGAGTTGCTTAGAAAATTAAGCTTTGAGGATACGTATAAAGGTTATAATTCTGATCAGGTGTTTTTGTCCATGATGATGAACCCGGCCATTTGGTACAATACAAATTTTATTGCTTTAGATAAAAAGAAACAAAACGATAGTATTCGTAAAATTATTGGTGTACCGTTGGGACAAAAGTTTGTGAAAGCTACCGATTTCTTTGATGAAAAAGGAAATTATAAGCTAGAACCTTTTTTAAGGGAAGCCACGGCTACCAACAATCCCAATAAGTTTGAGCAGGATTTTAAGGACGCTAATATTCGATTGAGTTTGTTAAATCAGGCACTGGGACAAGATATTGTTAAAATATTTCCTTTGTTGAACGATGAAAATAACAAATGGATATCGGCGGTAGAATATCGTGGAGGGCAATATCAAATTGCAGATTCTCTATACGGTAATTTTGTAAAAAATGCAGTGCCCTATTACTTAATGACACTTGGTAAAGCTCAAAAGACAGGCGATTATACCGAGGCAGATAAGCTATTGGCAGCTTTTAAACAAAATCAGCAGAACCACGGTGAGGAAGTACTTCCTTCAGAAAATAAAATTGAGACCGAGGTCATTTACAATAAGCTAAATATTTTTAATCGCTTATATCAATATTATGCCTTAGTTGGTGTATTGATGTTCTTTGTTCTGTTATTTCAAATTTTCAAGGAAAGGGAAATATGGAATGCAGGGGTTTATCTTTTCAAAGGAATCATTCTCATATTTTTTGCTTGGCACACAGCAGGTTTGGTGTTACGCTGGTAC
>CBFIGW010000104.1:0-11715 GCA_965662155.1 Maribacter sp.
GGTCAGGACTTCGTCTTCTTTGGACCAAGAGCCTTTTGTTAAGGCAATATGAACATGATTGTTTGTAGTTTGTTTATATGCCCGTAACCTATATTCACCAAAGCGTGTTGTAATTTCAAAATCGGATTCTTTAAGGATTAAACTATCATGTTCCATCCTATAGGCGACCAATTCTTCAATAGATACAATTTTAAGGTCAAACTTCTTGGCCACCTCTACTAGTTGTGGTAAACGTGCCATGGTACCATCCTCATTCATTATTTCTACAATGATTCCTGCAGGTTTTAATCCAGCTAGCCTGGCAAAATCAATTGCTGCTTCCGTATGCCCGGTTCTTCTAAGAACACCCCCGTCTTTTGCTACAAGTGGAAATATATGGCCTGGTCTGGCAAAATCATGTGGTTTGGTAATTTCATCGGTTAAAGCACAAACGGTCTTAGCTCTATCAGAAGCGGAAATACCTGTGGTAACACCTTTACCCCTTAAATCTACAGAAACGGTAAAAGCGGTCTCCATGGGGTCGGTGTTATTGCTCACCATCATATGTAGTCCTAGTTCGCTGCACCTAGCTTCGGTAAGTGGGGCGCAAATAAGACCTTTACCGTGCGTGGCCATAAAATTAACTACTTCTGGTGTAGCAAGCTCTGCAGCTGCTAAAAAGTCCCCTTCATTCTCCCTATTTTCATCATCTACTACAATAATGACCTTGCCTGCCTTAATATCGGCAATGGCTTCTTCTATGGTATTTAATGTTATACTTTCCAATTTGCTAGTGATCATCAGTTTTAGTTTTATCTTTCTTTTTAAAAAGACTTTTGAAAAAATCTGTTACGACTCCAAAATTCATCATTCCTTTGTCTGCAGTAGCCCTTCTGGTTAAATAGATTCCTAAGGGTAACATTATCATGGTAGAAATCCATGCCCCGAAAATTGGGTGGATATTGCCTTCTTTTGCATAATTACTGGCAAAAACTCCAATAAAATAATAAACTAAAAAGAGGACTATTGCAACTACCATTGGTAAACCAAGGCCGCCTTTTCTTATAATGGCACCTAACGGCGCACCTACAAAAAACAAAATTATACAAGAGAAGGCCAAGGCATATTTATTATGCAAAGATAAAATATGCATATTATATATTTTATAGCGTTTTTGCATTTCGTCCTTCTTGCCTCTAACCGAACCTAATATTCCAGTAGTCGAATTTTTAGCCGCCATCATTATTTGCATTTTTTGCCATATTGGAAACAAATGCAAAATATCGTTATTGATGGAGTCTTGTTTTTGTTTGTCCGCTTTAAACAAGGCAATTTTGGCATTCCTAATAGAATCTTTTTCCTTCATTACTGCAGTCACTACCTTAGTAGTATCCTTTACTTCTAACGGTGTGAATACTCCCATTCTATTTCCTATATTTTTAGAAAAGGCCCTAACAATTCTAAAATTGTCTGTTTTAAGTGAATCGATATCCTTAGAAAGACGCGAAATATTTTTCATTTTATCCGTACTAATATCTCGTTCCGCTTCTAAATCTTCCTGATTTAGTTCAGGAATTTCGATATTCATGATATAGGTGTCAAAATTTGCTTTTGCAAAAGGATATTTCAGTTTGTTTTTCTTTGAATTTACCTCCTCATAATAATGGCCGTCTTTCAGGGCTAATTGTATGATGTCCGAATCCTCACTACTAATAAGTTCGCCCTGATTGGATTTTATAACCGTACTATTAATGTTATTCTGATTTTTTATATGAATGATTACGTTCCTTAAAAAACGATCGTTCTCCCCGTATTTTTCATCAACCTTAATATTCATTCCCTCAAAATCACTAAATACACCTTCAGCAACCACTGCGGCGGGCTTTACCTTTGCAATATTCTTTCTAAGGTTATAAATTTTACGTTGAGACAATGGAATTACCGTATTTGCAAAAAAGAAGGTGACACCCCCAAGAACTGTTACAAAAACAATGAGACTTAACATAGCTCTTTGCAATGAGATACCTGAAGCTTTCATAGCTGCAAACTCATAGTTTTCTGCAAATGTGCCAAAAGTTAAAATTGAGGAAAGAAGCACGGTTAAGGGCAGCACCTTTTCCGTTAAATCTGGCATTAAGTAAAATAGAAATTTTCCAATTATGATAATATCTAGACCCTTGCCGGCCAAATCATCAATAAAAAGCCAGATCGTCTGAAATATGAAGATAAACATCAATATTACAAACGAACTGAAAAAATTAAATACAAACCTTGATAAAATATATCGGTCTAATATTCTCAAATCATCTAATTTCTTATAGTGAAGTAGCCTTCTTCATCATATTTATTTGCGTCAAAAGTAAATAAGGTAGATGATAATGGCTGATTTGTTTTAAAAGAATTAACAGTAATGGTTGTTTTAGTCCCATTTTTGCCTGTTTCAATTAATTTGTAAATATGTTTAGTTCCTACATCTATCCCTAATAATCTGGACTTTATTTCAGAATTGGAATCTATGGGTGTTAGTTTCACATATTGTATTTTTCTTCCTTGTACGTTCTGTAAAATATCCCAGGCATAATTGTGTCCTTCTTTATAAAATGTTAGCATTTTAGAAGGCGTCATTGCATTCTCATCGTCCGATTGGTCTTCAATGGTAACCTCCTCATTTTCTGGTACGATAGTATAAACTTTTTTACCGTCAAATAATTGTTTAGCCCCTAAATAGTTAAAGACATATTTATTACCTGATAAGGTTACATCACCACGTGTTTCTTGATTAATTCCTGCTTCATCATTTTTAAGGTCGAACTTAAAATCAACGCTAATGTTATCATAGCTCATAACTTTGTTGTACACTTCATCCAACAAGGCCTTTGCTTTTGCCTCTCCCTGGGCATTGGCAACTATTGAGATTAGCACTGCAAACATTACTAAAATTACTCTTTTCATTACTTTTTATTTTGTTTCATTATCCAATAACTGTTGTAGGGCTACCATGTCCGAAACCAATACCTGTCTTGCCTTACTGCCTTCAAATGGACCAACAATACCTGCCGCTTCCAATTGGTCTATTATCCTACCGGCACGGTTGTAACCCAATTTTAATTTTCGTTGTATCAATGAAGCTGAACCTTGTTGTGCTATCACAATAACTTCAGCGGCATCACGGAACATTTTATCCCTATCGGAAATATCATAATCAACACTCGTGCCAGAATCTTCACCAACGTATTCTGGCAGTTCATGTGCTTCAGGGTATGCTCTTTGACTGCCAATATATTCTGTGATTTTAGCCACTTCAGGCGTGTCAACAAAAGCACATTGAATACGGGTAACGTCATTGCCTTGGGTATATAACATATCTCCACGACCAATTAACTGATCGGCACCCTGTGCATCCAGAATGGTTCTGGAATCTATCTTAGAAGTTACCCTAAAGGCAATTCGTGCTGGGAAATTTGCTTTAATTATACCTGTAATTACATTAACCGAAGGTCTTTGTGTTGCTACAATTAAATGTATACCTATAGCCCTGGCCAATTGCGCCAACCTGGCAATAGGTGTTTCAACTTCCTTACCAGCTGTCATGATAAGGTCTGCAAACTCATCAATTACCAAAACGATGTAAGGCAAAAACTTATGGCCGTCATTTGGGTTTAGTTTGCGTGCCTTGAATTTTGTATTGTATTCCTTAAGATTACGAACCATGGCCAATTTTAATAGTTCGTATCTATTGTCCATTTCAATACAAAGTGAATTTAGTGTATTGATGACCTTAGTATTATCTGTAATTATAGCTTCATCCGAATCTGGAAGTTTTGCCAGGAAATGACGTTCAATTTTATTATAAAGTGTTAGTTCCACTTTTTTAGGGTCAACCAATATAAATTTAACCTCAGCCGGATGCTTTTTATAAAGTAGGGAGGTAAGCACGGCGTTTAACCCAACAGATTTACCTTGACCGGTTGCACCTGCCATTAAAAGGTGTGGCATTTTTGCAAGGTCTACTACAAAGGTTTCATTGCTAATGGTCTTACCAAAAGCTATTGGAAGTTCCATTTCTGCTTTTTGAAATTTGCTTGATGCAATTACAGAACGCATGGAGACTATGGTGGCATTTTTATTAGGTACTTCTATACCAATGGTACCTTTTCCCGGAATTGGAGCTATAATCCTAATACCCAAGGCTGCAAGGGACAAAGCAATATCATCTTCTAAATTTTTAATTTTAGAAATTCTTACACCAGCTTCAGGAACTATTTCGTAAAGCGTTACAGTAGGACCAATGGTAGCCTTTATCTGAGCTATTCCTATTTTATAATTTTTAAGGGTGTCTACAATTTTGTCCTTGTTCTCTTCTAATTCTTCTTGATTTATAGTGATACCACCCGTTACTCCATGTTGGTCCAATAAATCAATGGTAGGGAACTTATAATTTCCCAGTTCCAAAGTGGGGTCAAATTCCCCAAAATCATCTACAAGTTTATTTGCCAATACATCTACTTCCTCAACCTCTTCAACAATTTTTTCTACTTCCATGGCCAAATACTCTTCCTCTTCAATTTCCGTAGGTGCCGAAATTTCTAAGTCTTTTACTTTTTCTTCTTTTTGTAAATGTGGTATTTCCTCTTTGTGGGTGTAGGTATCTATTATTACGGGAGTTTCATCTTCTGTTTTAAGAATAGTGTCCTCCGTTTTAGATTCTTTTTGACTCTTAAATTCTGTGGACAGTGCTTGTTTTTTAGATTTGACAAAGTTGGCAATGCCCTCTGGAGTCAATTTAAATAGACGTACCAAGATAAATATCAATCCAAACACCAATAATAGCAGAACACCAATTTTTCCAGTGTAGTCTTGAAGAAAATCGTTCATTTCATAACCAACCAAACCTCCTAGTAATGGACTGTTGATTGCGAAAAAACCAAGAGTAATGGATATCCAGATAATGAATAATAACCCCCAAATCCATTTGCTTAACAATCCTTTTTTATCTAGGCCTAGAAACATGTAAATACCGGTAAGGCACAATAGAAAAGGTATGATCAATGATGCAATCCCAAAACCTTTATAAACAAAAATATGGCTTATACTGGCACCAAATTTATTTAGTAAATTTTTAGCTTGTTCGTTTCTATCTTTAAATTCGGTTAGTAAACTTTGATCGTCTTGCCATGTGAAATAAAACGAAACAAACGAAAAGAACAGAGCTATACTAAATAAAATTAATAAGCTACCCAATATAATTTTATTCTGTTTGGATAACCTAAATGGTTTATTTTTTGCTGCAGGTTTTGCTTTTGGCTTTGTTTTACGTGCCTTTTTTGCCATGAAATCTTCTATTCTGGGGGCTAAAATACAAATTTAGCCATTTTGCCTTGAGCATTGTGGTTTTAAAAAATCTTTGGTAGGTAAATTATACATCCAATAATACTTGCAGCTATAGATACTAACATTACCGCGCCTGCAGAAATATCTTTTATAAAGCCAATTTTGGTATCAAACTCTGGTTGTACAAAATCGGATAATTTTTCCACCGCAGTGTTCATGCCTTCTATGCCAAGAACCAATGCAATTGCAAATATTTGTAGAATCCACTCGGTGTTTGAAATATTAAAGTAAAAGCCCGCAACTGTCATTACAATGGCAATGAACACTTGTATTTTTATGCTGGCTTCGGTTATAATTAAAAGTAAGGCTCCGCGTAAAGCAAAACCAACACTTTTTATTCTGTTGACCAAGAATGATTCTTTGGGCATTTCTGTAGTGTTATTTATTACATTAATGCCGCTAAGGCTGCTTTGTAATTTGGTTCATCAACAATTTCAGCTACTTGCTCCGAATAAAGTATTGTGCCATTTTCATCAATCACTACAACTGCCCTTGAATGTAATGGTGCCAAAGGGCCATCTGTGAATTCTAGGTTGTATGCCTTGCCAAAACTACCATTTCTAAAATCGGACAACATTTCTACATTATCTATACCTTCGGCTCCACAAAATCTTGCTTGTGCAAATGGTAAATCTTTGGAGACGCAAAGAACAATAGTATTATCCAATTCTGCTGCCTCTTCATTAAATTGCCTTACAGATTGTGCACAGGTTCCCGTATCCACACTTGGGAAAATATTTAAAACTAATCTGGAACCTTGATAATCAGATAGTTTTACAGATGATAAATCGTTTTTGGTCAATTCAAATTCAGGAGCTTTACTTCCTGTGGCAGGTAGCGATCCCAATGTGTGTATTTCGTTTCCTTTTAATGTTACGGTAGCCATAATAAGTAGTGTTTATAATTAAACCGTGAAATTATAAAATATAAAGTTGAAACGTTAGGGAATAGCATAAAAAAAGTCCTTTCAAATTTGAAAGGACTTTTTTACTTCTTATGTAATCATTAATTATCTATGGAACTCATTACCCGTTGCATGAATTGATTCATGGCTTCTTTTTTTGGCACTCCATCTTGTATGTTCTTTGCCACATCTAAAGCCCCGTACATATTGGAGATCAACTCTCCAATAACATCTAGTTCTTCATCTTTTAATGAGGGTATTTCGGTTAGTGCCTCTAGTGTCTCAATTGTTTCGATAACATAGTCACTATCGTTCTTCTCAATAAAATTCGTCAAATGTTTAATTATTGGTAACCTCACTTATTAGTTCTTTTAATACATCATATTTATTCGTCTGTACCTGGTTTTTGAACTTGCCTTGTTCAAAAGATGCGAACGTTGGTAAATTATCAACAGTGGCAAGTTTTCTAGACTCAGGAAACTTCTCTGCATCCGCAATTACAAATGTTATATTATCGTTTAATGAAGCTTCTTTTTTAAATTTTGGCTTCATGATACGACAATTGCCACACCATGTTGCAGAATATTGTACCACTACATTCGTGTTAGATTCTATTATCTCTTGTAAGTTGTCTTTTTCTAATTCTAATATCATAATTAGCTATTATGTTTAGTGATTGCACAAAATGGAATAGGATTTAATGCACCATTCCATTTTGTAAAAATAATACTAGTTGGCGTGTGCCGATAAGTAACTTGCTACACCACTTCTATTAGCGGTCATTGCTTCTTTACCTTCTTCCCAGTTTGCTGGACAAACCTCACCTTTTACCTGTACATGGGTATAAGCATCTATTAAGCGAAGATATTCATTTACGTTTCTTCCTAATGGCATGTGGTTAATACCCTCGTGAAACACAGTTCCTTCTTCATCTATCAAGTACGTAGCTCTATAGGTTACATTGTCTCCTTCAACGGTAACAACATCATTTTCCTCATCATAATTTTGGTTGGTAATGTCCAAAATGCCCAAAGTAGCAGCCAAGTTTCTGTTACTATCTGCCAATAGTGGGTAGGTTACACCTTCAATACCACCATTGTCCTTTTCGGTACTTAACCAAGCAAAATGTACTTCTGCCGTATCACAGGAAGCACCTATTACCAAGGTGTTACGTTTGTCAAATTCACCTAAAGCGGCTTGGAAAGCGTGAAGCTCTGTTGGACATACAAAGGTAAAATCCTTAGGGTACCAGAATAGAACTACTTTTTTATTGTTTTTTTGAGCTTCTTCTAAGACATTAAGTTTAAAAGTGTCACCCAATTCGTTCATTGCATTCACACTAAGATTTGGAAATTTTTTCCCTACAATCGCCATAATTTATTCTTGTTTTATTATTGATTAATAACACAAAATTAAGCTAAGGAAAAGTTCTGAGCGACATTATAAATTAGAAATTTCAATGGGCCAATAACTATTTAGCATAGCGAAAATAATTCCCATGTTTAGTTACCGAGAAATGAATTTTAAGACTTAAATTTTGTTAAATTCACAGGTAAGTTGAATAATGCTGATTATTCAGTAAAAACAAAATTGCTATTATTTCGAGACCAACTTTTTAATTTTAATATTTAGGGCTGCGAAGATAAATGTCATGATAGGACTAAGCCAATTAAAAATCGCATACACAAAATAATCTGCTACACTAACTCCTAAAACGCCACTATGATAGGCACCACAGGTATTATATGGTATTAGTACCGAAGTAACCGTACCGGTATCCTCTAATGTTCTACTTAAATTTTCAGGCGCCAGACCTCTATCCTTAAAGGCCTTAGAGAACATTTTGCCAGGTACCACAATAGCTAAATATTGATCTGAAGCGGTACCGTTAAGCACAATACAACTAATACCTGTACTAAAGAACAATCCAAAAGTTGACTTTGCCAAACTTAACAATGCTTTTGTAATTCTGGAAAGGGCACCGATACCATCCATTATTCCACCAAATACCATGGCGCAAACAATTAACCAAATAGTACCCAACATTCCGGCCATACCCTTTGCAGAGAACAAGTCGCTCAAGGCCTCATTATCTGTAGGAACATCGGTACTTACGGTAATGGCTTTTAAAATACCTTTATACCCAGATTGGAAATCTAATTCTTTAGCACCTGTTATTCCGGCAACAACATCTGGTTGAAAGATTATGGCGAATAAGGCACCCAATAAAGTACCTATTAAAAGCGCTGCTAATGGCGGCGTCTTTTTAATAATCAATGCCACAACCACGATAGGTACAATAAACAACCAGCCATTTATAGTAAAGGAATCTTCTATTGATGTTAAAATGGCATCTATATCTGCCTCACCACTTGTTTCTAAGTTTAAACCAATAATAATAAATACAATTAAAGTAACGGTAATCGTGGGAACTGTGGTCCAAAGCATATACTTTATGTGCGCGAACAACTCACCACCAGCCATGGCAGGTGCCAAGTTTGTGGTATCGCTTAAAGGTGATAATTTATCTCCAAAATAAGCCCCTGATAGTACGGCACCAGCTGTCATGCCCAAAGATATGCCCAATGCCTCTCCAATACCTATCAATGCAATACCTACGGTAGCTGCCGTTGTCCAGCTGCTTCCGGTGGCTATCGAAATTATGGCACAAATGATGACACATGCCGCCAAGAAAATAGTGGGATTTAAAATTTGAAGCCCATAATAGATCATTGCTGGGATAATACCACTTACCAGCCATGTTCCTGCTAAGGCGCCCACCATTAAAAGAATAAGGAGTGCACCAGTGGTAGATTTAATATTTTCTGCCACCTCGGCAATCATTTGTTTGTAAGATACTTTATTGTAAAACCCAACAATAGCAGCTACGGCACCACCTAACAACAAGATGAATTGGTTTGAGCCACTAAGGGCGTCATCACCAAAAACATATACATTATAGGCCAACATTGAAACTAACGCTACAACAGGAATCATAGCTTCAAGTATACTCAGCTCTTTATTTTCAACTATATGTTCGTTTTCTCTGTGTTTATTGGTTTGGTTATCTGACATTAATAGTTTGGCTTTGGATATCTGGTAATATTACGATTTAAGATACGTTTGTGCAAACCTGTTTAAAGACACATTCTAATTTATTACAGGTTTATCATTTAGAATATTTAATTCTAACATACAATCCTTCATTAGGTTATACGTCCTTTCTATGTCATCATCCAAACCAATAGAAAAACGAATTAGGCCATCTGTCAAACCCATTTGTTTTTGTTCTTCTAATGGAATTTCAGAGGATGTTGACGTTCCCGGAGCACTAAAAAGTGTTTTGTAGAACCCCAGACTTACGGCTAAATATCCTAGTTTTCTTTCTTGCATGAGTTCCATCAACGCATTTGCATTCTCTAAAGAGCCAACATCCATGGTTAATAATCCACCATAACCATATTGTGGATTCATTTGGTCCTCCATGATCAAATGTCCGGGATGAGACGCCAATCCTGGATAGACGACCCGCAAACCTTGCTGTTCAAATTTTTCGGCCAAGTATTTAGCGTTTTCACTATGTTTTTTTATTCTTATATGCAGGGTCCTCATATTTTTCAAAATTGAAGCACCTCGCAAACTATCCAATGTGCTGCCCAATAACATTCCGGCACCACTATTCACATCTTTAAGACCTAAGCAAAATTCTTTAGTACCACATACAACTCCCGCTACACAATCGCTGGTGCCATTTATGAATTTGGTAAGACTATGGATAATGATATCGGCCCCTAGTTTTCCTGGTGTAATAGATAAGGGTGAAAAGGTATTGTCCACTACTAACGGAATATTTTTTTTCTTTGTAATTCTTGATAAAGCGGTGATATCAGCTACTTCTAAAAGTGGATTACTAACACTTTCACAATATATCATTTTTGTCTTTGGGGTGATTGCCTTTTGTACCGAATCCAAATCGGTTATATCCAGAAACGTTGTTTTAATATTGAACTTCTCTAAAAAGTTTTTCATAAAGGCATACGTACCACCATATATAGTGCGGCTACTAATAATATGGTCCCCTGCGCTGCAAAGTTGTAAAATCACGGCCGTTATGGCTCCCATGCCGCTTGCCGTTACATTTGCGGTCTCTGTACCCTCAATGGCAGCCAATGCTTCACCAAGATATAAGTTAGAAGGGGATGAGTGTCTGCTATACAGGTAACATCCTTCGGTATTGCCCTCAAAAGTATCGAACATTGTTTTTGCCGAAAGAAAAGTATAGGTAGAAGAATCGGATATAGATGGGTTTACGCCACCATACTCGCCAAAATATTGTAAATCTTGAAAATCGTTAGCTGCTTTTTTACTCATGGTGTATTTTTATAAGTAAAAATAGGGTGTAAGTGACGTATTGTCAATCAATAATGATAAATATAGATTTATTATCTAAATAATGTGTAATTTCAGATAATTAAACTAAAATGTAAATGTTTTGGTTGTTATTAAGGAAAAATCATCATTATGAAATTAGATGCGTTAGATTTAAAGCTTTTAGGTTTGTTACAGACGGATAGTAAGAAGACCACTAAGGAGTATGCCCATGTCTTAGGCCTATCGGTAACTGCGGTTTATGAAAGAATCAAAAGGCTAGAGAAAAATCATATTGTAAAAAGTTATGTTGCCTTGATAGACAAGAGTATGGTGAACAGGAATTTTACCGTATTTTGTCATGTAAAACTGGTCCAACATACTCATGACAATATAAAACAATTTGAACGTGAGGTTTTAAAATTGAACGAGGTCGTGGAGTGCCATCATTTAAGTGGAGATTTTGATTATTTATTAAAGATTCATGTACAAAATATGGAAGCTTACAGGCAGTTTATGGTCAATAATCTTACCACGATAAACCATATTGGAAGTACTCAGAGCTCATTTACTATAAAGGAAGTGAAGCATTCTACTGCAATTCCTCTTTAAAAAATTAAAAAAGCACTAATTTTACAGCAGTAAAAAAAAAACAATTTATGAATCAATATGATGTAGCCATTATTGGCTCGGGACCTGGAGGATATGTTGCAGCAATTCGTTGTGCTCAATTAGGAATGAAAACTGCAATAATTGAAAAATATTCCACATTGGGTGGTACATGCCTTAATGTAGGCTGTATTCCATCTAAGGCCTTATTGGATTCTTCACATCATTATGAGGATGCCATAAAACATTTTGAAGAACATGGTATTGATGTTCCGGGTGAAATTAAGGTAAACCTTGAACAAATGATTGCCAGAAAGCAAGGTGTTGTGGATCAAACCACCAAGGGTATCCAGTTTTTAATGGATAAAAATAAAATAGATGTTTATGAAGGTGTTGGTAGTTTTAAGGATGCTACGCATGTAAATATCAAAAAGAATGATGGTAAAACAGAAACGATCGGGGCA
>CBFIGW010000105.1:0-11684 GCA_965662155.1 Maribacter sp.
TACAACATCTTTAATAACCACCCAGGATTCTTTGGTTGCAAACTTAAATGTTCCTATAGCCTTAGATTCTGTATCGAATATTGTGGACAACTCCATGGTGTTGTTCAAAACTCCAAATAACAGTAGTTATACTTTAAAGGATAATGAACTTGCAGCAAAGTATGATAGTCTTTGGATGCAGGAATTAATAGCCAATGCACCTCTTTTTGAGGAAATGCATGAAGAAGTGGCAGATTTAGATCCTAATGCCACTAATTACATTGAGCTAAACACAGACACATTAAAACTACGTTTAGAAAGGCTAAACCAGAAAACACCGTTTAATGTAGCATATAACCCTTCTTTAGAAAGTGTTATAAAGTCTTTTTTGTCTAGAAAAAGAGGACTAATGGAAAGGATGTTAACTATAAGCCAATTTTACTTCCCACTTTTTGAACAGCAATTGGATAATTATGATATTCCTTTGGAAATGAAATATTTGTCCATAGTAGAATCTGCCCTTAATCCAAGGGCAAGATCAAGGGTGGGCGCAACGGGCCTATGGCAGTTCATGTATGGAACTGGCAAAATGTACAAATTAGATGTCACCAGCTATGTAGATGAACGCAGTGACCCCATTAAATCTACTGAGGCAGCTTGTAAATATTTAGCTAGGCTATATGGCATTTTTGGTGATTGGGACTTAGCGCTTGCCGCATATAATTCTGGCCCTGGCAATGTAAATAAGGCAATTAGAAGATCGGGTGGATACAAGAATTATTGGAACATTAGAAGAAATTTGCCTAGGGAAACAGCTGGTTACGTGCCAGCTTTCCTAGCTACTATGTATATATTTGAATACGCTGAAGAACATGGTTTAAAAGGTAAGAAGGTAGACCGGCCTTATTTTGAAACGGATACCATTCATGTAAAGAGCCTAATTACTTTTGACCAAATTTCTGAGTTGGTAGGAATTAGTAAGGAAGAATTAAAGGTTCTAAACCCTTCATATAAACTAGATGCTATCCCTTATGTAAAAGGCGAGCATTATTCTTTACGCCTGCCTGTGGATTTAATGGGTAAATTTGTGGCCAATGAAGCAGCTATTTATGCGCACGTTGAAAACGAGCTAAAAAGTAAGGAGAGCCCACTTCCACAATTAGTTGAGCAAGCACAGAAGAATAGAATACGTTACAAAGTCCGTAGTGGCGATTATCTTGGTAAAATTGCAGAACGATATGGCGTTGGTGTAAGCCAAATTAAAAATTGGAATGGTTTACGAAGTAATAATCTTCGTATTGGTCAACGACTTACAATTTTTCCTAGGAAAAGTATTGTGGCACAGGTGAAGCCCAAAAATACACCATCTAGAACCGCTATTACTGGGAATACTATGGTACATGAGGTTCGTAGTGGAGACTCATTATGGACTATTTCTAGAAAATATCCTGGAGTAAGTATAGAAAATTTACGAAAATGGAACGGTATTAGTGGTAATAATCTAAAACCGGGCACAAAATTAAAATTGTGCGATTGTTCATCGTAAATACGAAATACATAAAATGAAAAAATCAACTACGCTTTTTGTGCTGGTCCTAATGTTAATCTTATCTTGTAGGCAAGATAAAAATCAGGACTTTTTACCTAGTTCAATAGGGGCATATAACACCCTTACGGTTGTTATAGACAACGAACTATGGAATAGTGATGTTGGTGATAAGATTAGAGAGCATTTTGCCGCTCCTGCACTTGGACTTACTTGGGACGAAGCTTTATTTAGCATAACGCAAGTGCCGCCTCAAGTTTTCACTGGAACGGTAAGGAACACACGCGCTGTATTGTACGTAATGGAAGATTCTTTGAATTTGGCGCATATGAAAGAAAACATGTTTGCCAAACCACAAAATGTAGGAGTAATCAAGGGGCGTAATAAACAAGAGATAATAGCCAATCTTAATCAAAAAGCACCAGAGTTTGTTGAGACTTATAAAGAATTGGAACTAGCGGAGGCCCAGAAAAGATTTTTAAAGTCGTTAAGTAAAGAGAAGGCACTTGAGGATAAATTGGGAATTACTTTAAATGTACCATCTATATATAAAGTTGGTAGAGAAGAAGATAATTTTGTTTGGATAGATAGGCAAATACCAAAAGGGAACATGAATATAATTGCATATAGTGTCCCATGGGATACCTTTAAAAACGATTCAACCTTTGTACAAGATATTGTGCAAATGAGGGACTCAATAGGTAATCTTTTTATAAAAGGTAATGATGTGGCCGGGAAAAATAACCATATGGATACCGAGAAAGCATTTTCTCCATATGTTTTTCCTGCTGAAATAGCAGGTAGAAAAGCGGCTGAGGTTAGGGGTATTTGGGAAATGTCCGATTATCCGATGGCTGGGCCTTTCTTAACGTATATTATTAACGACAAGCCCAATAATAGGAAGTTAGTTTTAGAGGGGTTTACTTTTGCTCCTGCAACGGAAAAAAGAGATTATATGTTTGAATTGGAGTCTATTCTAAAAACCCTAAGTTTTAAGTAAACCTGAAACAACATATAGTAAAAAACAAATAAAAAGGCTTGGAGATATCCAAGCCTTTTTATTTGTTATAATGGTTATTCTTATTATAGGTTGCTAAAGGAAAACCCAGTTGACACTCTAAATACGAAGGCATAAATAGTTAATGCTATTAGGGCGAAACAAATCCATGAGAATAGTTTAAAATAATTTTCTAAAATGTAGCTTTTCCAATTTTTAAAAGCTTCAAAATATATTTCTTTAACGAGTAAAATTGTATTCATATGTGCTATTTTTTGGAGTTCTTTTATAAAGAAAGGTAATAGAACACATAAAACTAAATAGATTGGATAAAATGGAAATTTATACTATGAAAAGAAATCTATATTTTATAAAATCAATGAACTGCCTAAAAAATCGATGAATGAACATTTGTAAAATACAAGGTGGATAACTTCATTTTTTATTTAAGTTAATTAATAAAAAAGGGTAGGTGTTTAGAAATCACCTACCCTCTTGATTTAAGATTTAATTTTGTTTTACATGTTTACGATGATAAACTCGGACCTACGGTTTAAGTAGTGTTGTTCTTCAGTACAGCGTACGGTTCCATTACACTCATTCAAGAGTCTGTTTTCACCATAACCAATGGCGCTCTCAATACGTTCTGGCGCAATACCTTGTGAAATGATATACGCTCTAGTGGATTTTGCCCTTTTGTCGGAGAGGTATTCGTTATAGACTTTACTACCTCGTGAATCCGTATGTGATTCAATTTTAATTACCATATCAGGATACTCGGTCATTACTTCAACCAATTTATTAAGCTCTACGGCAGCATCATTCCTGATATATGATTTATCAAAATCAAAATGTATCATTTCCGTTTTAAGCTTTCGGATACCATCCTCTATCGCTATCATATCGTTAAGTCTGCGCATTGTAAGGTCAACATTAACAGTATCGTTCTCTGCCGTAGTCACCATTTGCTCATTTGTAAAATAGGTTTCCTTGTTAGTTCTTAGGTTATATCTAGTTTCAGAATCTAAGTCTTCGAAAATAAAACTGCCATCTTCACTCGTTTCCACTTCCTTGAGTTTAATGTTGTTCTCATCTAAAAGTTCAACCATTGCTTTTGGCATAAGGTCTCCGGTAATCAAATCTGTAACAATACCGGCAATAGCGTTATTGTTTTCAGGTATTTCTTCGATAATTAACTTTTTGAAAGAATACAGATCATCGTTACCTTTTCCACCATCTCTGTTGGATGCGAAATATCCTTTTTGTGTTTCCTCGTTTATGATATATGAAAAATCGTCTTTATTACTATTGATGGGCTTACCCAAATTTTTAACATCTGTGAACCCTCCTTCATCATTAACAAGTGCTTCGTAAACGTCCAAACCGCCAAGACCTGGGTGACCATTAGATGAGAAATATAGCTTACCTTCATTTATAAAGGGAAACATTTCTTTTTGCTCTGTATTCACCTCTGGACCTAAATTTCTAGGCGTAGAGAAACTACCATCTTCGCTGATGTCTGTCACAAAAATATCAGTCTCACCAATGCTTCCAGGCATATCGGATACGAAATACATCTTTTTGCCATCCTTACTTAGTGCTGGATGACCAGTTGAATAATCATCACTATTAAAGGAAACTTCAGTTGCCTCTGTCCATTTTCCATCAATTTTCTGTGAGCGATATATTTTTAAATGGTTAATTCCCTTTTTATCCCTACGAAGTTTTTTATGATAATTATTCCTGGTAAAATACATGGTCTCACCATTAGGTGAAAAGGTCACGGAGGCCTCATGATATTTCGTGTTAACCGACTTTGAAAATTTTATAGCATTTTTAAGTTCCGAAGTTTCTTCGTTTAGTTTTGACACATATAAGTCTAAATATGGTTGATTATCCCATTTATACCGTCTGGTACTAAAAATAGATGAATCCATGGCAGAAGCGAAAACTACCTCATCTTTATTTAAGAACATAGGGGAAAACTCGGAATACTTACTATTTACGTTTAAATTTTTAACTTCAAATTGATCTTTAGTACTTATGAGTTCGTCTACAATTGCTTCTCTTTGTTCATCTGATATTTTGTTAATACTAATTTCAGACCTTAGTTTTTTATCATAAAGGCGCATTAAACGTTTGGATCTAGCATATTTGCCTGTTCCTTTTAAAGAATGGGCATATTTAAAGATATTATCGGAGGACATGTCATCCTTATACTTGTCATATAAAATGGTATACCATTTATAAGCCTGCTCCATATTTGTGTTAAAGTAGTGTGCATCTCCTGCCTTTTGTAAAACATCATAAGAGTAGTTTCCATTATTTTTGGATAGAGCTATTTCGTAAAGTTTAGCAGCTTCAGCGTACCACATTTTGTCAAAGTATGCGTCTGCCTTTTCAATAAGTCGAGATTTAGGAGTGTTATCACCTGCTTTTATGGAGCTGTCTGTATCGGTGCTATTAGCGGTTAGTGTTTCATAGGTAACCTCCTCTAAAGTTAAATTATCTTTGTTTTGTTCACTATTATTGACTTTTAACAACCATACATCATCTTTGAAATTTCCATTAAAATTTGACTTGCAATCTTCTAATGCTTTTTGCCATGAAGTATAATGGTTAAGATAGAAATAGTTAAGACTGTTTTGTGTGTTTTTTATATAACCAGAATCAAACCCTTTCTTATTATGTTTCTTTACAAGCTTATTGAGCTTATTGTCTTTACTAAATACACCTGCAATTACATAAAATCCGTTTTCAACATTTTCCAAATTTTCCATTTCTCTTTGGGGAATGTCATATTCTATTGCAGTTTGTTTAAAGGCAAGCGCATCTATTTGTGCTAATGAAGCCTCATTATTGTTACTACTGTCCAGAGTTTGCTCATCGTTATTTTCAGATTGTAAACTGGCCTGAAAATCTTGGGCATAGAACCCAAAGGATAAAAAGAATATTAAAATGGAAACAATTGTTTTCATGCTTTTTAAAATCAGGTGACATTTAGTCTTATTGATAGTTGGTTGTATTCAAAAATTTTCTGGGTATTCCCAGATTAATTTCGAAAGTAAACCTAAAGCAGTAAAGGATTTATTTTTTGTTGTGAAAGACATGTATTTTGTCGTGTGTTCCTAATAAATGGTGGATTAATTTTTTTTAATGCTACAAATAAATGGGTCGCTTTGGCCAAATAATTTGGAGTTGATTTGGATTTAAACTAAAAAGAGCGCCAATTTTTTTGGCGCTCTTTTAATTTGTTTTAAGTTGAAAACTATTCCTTTTTATCGTCTTCAATAATTTCATCTTCCTTAGAAGCATCCTTAAATTCTTTAATACCACTGCCAAGGCCTCTCATTAATTCTGGAATTTTTTTTCCTCCAAAAAGTAAAAGGACTACCAGTACTACTATAGCTATTTGCCATGGTCCAATTGCTAAGAATATATTTGCTAATGTCATATCTAAATCGTTTATAGGGATAACAAATGTAATAAAAAGTAAGATAGCGAACTAAAATATTAACGTATGCATAGGATAATTCGTATTTAAAGCTAAACTTCCGTTAAAACTAGTATATACACGAATAAAAATATAAATTGGTAAATAATATTTCCTGTTTTGAAATACAGGCGTTATCATTTCTAAACATATCTTTGCTGTAATGGCCAAAAAAGTAAAAAAAAGAAAAGAGATAAAGCGTAAGTTGCTTCATAAGTATAGGCTTGTAATATTAAATGAAAATACTTTTGAAGAGAAGATTTCATTTAAATTAAGCAGGCTAAATGTATTTGTTACTGGCTCCTTATTTATGTTGGCGCTTATTGGGTTAACGATACTATTAATTGCTTTTACACCATTACGGGAATATATTCCCGGGTATTCCTCAACAAGACTTAAAAAGCGAGCTACGGAATTAACTTATAAAACGGATTCTTTGGTAAGAACCTTAAATTATACCAATAGGTATTTGGATAATATAAGAAAGGTCCTAAAAGGGGATATTACAAATAACCAAATTAATAGGGACTCTTTATTTGAACAATTTAAAATAGACCCTTCAACGGTAGACCTAACACCAATAAAAGAAGATTCTCTGTTAAGGGCTGAAGTGGCTTTGGAGGATAAATATAATTTATTCGAGAATACGAATTCTACAAGAAATTTAATTCTTTTTCCTCCACTTTCTGGTGAAGTATCAATGAATTACGACATACAGCGAAAGCATTTTGCGGTAGATGTGGTTGCTCCGCAGGACACACCCATTAAAGCTATTGCTAATGGAACGGTGATATTTGCAGAATGGACAGCAGATACTGGTTATGTGATTATTTTGGAGCATGAAGGCGGCTTGCTTAGTGTATATAAGCACAACGGCTCACTGGCTAAAAGTCAAGGTGACGTTGTTCGTAGTGGTGAAGTTATTGCCTCTGTTGGAAACACGGGAGAGTTTAGCACAGGACCGCATCTTCACTTTGAATTATGGGATAATGGTAATTCTGTTGACCCTTTGGATTTTATAGACTTTAATAAATAGTTATGACCCTAAAAGCTTTTGCAGCTAAATTTTTTGCAAGTTATATAGGACAAAAAACTAAAAAATGGGTTTCTAGGCCTTTAGAAACACAGCAAACTGTTTTTAAAGATTTAATATATAATGGTCGTAAGACCAAATTTGGCAAGGACCATAATTTTGAGAAAATAACTTCCTATAAAGAGTTCGCAAAAGAGGTGCCAATTAAGGATTATGAGGAGTTAAGGCCTTATGTGAATTTAGTGGTTCAAGGAAAGGAAAATATATTATGGCCAGGCAAACCTGTTTATTTTGCAAAAACCTCTGGCACTACAAGTGGTGCAAAATATATTCCTATTACCAAAGGCTCAATTAAATGCCAAGTAAATGCATCTAGAAATGCAATTCTAAATTATATAAATGAAACAGGCCGTGCTGATTTTGTGGATGGTAAGATGATCTTTCTACAAGGAAGTCCGGTCCTGGAAGAAAAAAACGGGATAAAATTAGGTCGTTTATCTGGCATTTCTGCGCATTATGTTCCCAATTATTTACAGAAAAACAGATTGCCTAGCTTAGAAACAAATTGCATAGAAGATTGGGAAACAAAGGTAAACGCTATAGTTCAAGAAACTAAGAATGAAGATATGACGGTAATTGCCGGTATACCCTCATGGATTCAAATGTATTTTGAAAAGCTAAGAGAAGCCACGAACAAACCTATAGGTGAGCTTTTTAAAAACTTTGAACTGTTTATTTATGGTGGGGTAAATTATGAACCCTATAGAAGTAAATTTGAGAACTTAATAGGCCGCAAGGTTGCCAGCATAGAACTGTTTCCTGCAAGCGAAGGGTTTTTTGCCTACCAAGACTCGCAAAATGAGAAAGGGATGTTACTCCTTTTAAATGCCGGTATTTTTTACGAATTTGTTAAAGCTGATGAATTCCATCTTGAAGATAGAAAACGGATTACGCTTAAAGATGTTGAAATAGGCCCGGATTATGTGATGATAATCTCTACAAATGCAGGGTTATGGGCCTACAATCTTGGAGATACCATTCGGTTTATTTCTTTAAAGCCCCATAAAATAACTGTATCTGGCAGGATAAAACATTTTATATCTGCTTTTGGGGAACACGTAATTGCAAAAGAAGTGGAAGAAGCTATGATGAAAGCGATCTCAAAAACAGATGCGCGAGTAAATGAATTTACGGTTGCACCCCAGATAACACCAGAAAATGAGGAATTACCATATCATGAGTGGTTTATAGAGTTTGAGCAAAAACCACAGGATATGGAATTATTCATCAATACACTCGACAAAACTTTACAAGAGCAGAATAGCTATTATTTTGATTTGATCGATGGCAAGATTTTACAAACCCTAAAAATTACCCCTATAAAACTTGGAGGTTTTACAGAATATATGAAGTCAATTGGAAAACTAGGAGGTCAAAATAAAGTACAACGTTTATCCAATGATAGAAGCGTTGCCAATATTCTCAGTTTACAAAAAGAATCTTAAGGCCATTGTTAGTTAATCTTAAATTGTAGTTTTGTTAGAAGTTTTTATGGGAAAAACAGTAACCACAACCCGCGCGCAGGAATCCACGAACGCCATAGAACGCATGTATATTACGATGCGTCACCTTTTTAATCGAGGTTTTTATAAACCAAACGGTATATCTGGTGATGCTTTAAAGAATGCGCTCTTGTCTCTACGTCCAGAAATATATGGTACCGTGGCGGAAGATAAAACAGAACTAAATGGTTTAATTTATGTACTGGAACGATTACCTGAGGGGATAGAACAATGTAGGTTCATCAACTTGACTTCTGATGAAGGTTATAGTATTTCTCACATAGATCCAATTGTACCTCCAAAAAGAAGAAGGAACTGTTATCGTATAGATAGCGAACAAATGAATATTGAAATAACCAGAGGTAGATCTGATATTTATGACATTCTTACACACCTCACATTTTTGTTTATTGAGTCTGAGAAGATTAGCAAAAAGATTTTAATTCCAAACACAGATAAAACCATTCGGGACTGGGAAAAATTGGAGTTTGCCGTAAAAAAAGAAGAATTATCCCAATCTGACAGGGAAATTGCCCTCATACATACCGCAAACATTATAGGTCGCTCTTTTGAAGAGGTATTAGAGGTATACACTAGTTTTTCAACATCAAATAATCCAGAGCGTTTTTTAAAAATAATCTATTGGTTGGGTAAACTTGCACTAGAAGAGGAAACAACTGGAGAGAAAAGGGCAATTACTTTTAGTACTTTACTTAGGGAAAGATTAGGTCATCATATACACGGAGAGCGTTGGGCCAATAATATAAAACGTGTTTTAAAAGAACATAAATTGTTACAGCGACCTATTCACATTGTTTCCGCAAACATGCATAGTGTTATGAATTCATTGTTTGCAAAAAATGCGCTACAGGCTGAAATGCCAGATGCTAGTGAGTTGGAGATTTATGAGGCTTTGAGCGCATCTGAAAATGCAGACTTAAGAAACAAGGTTATTGAACTTGCAGAAGGTAATGGCATGTTATCACTTAAAGATACATCTGGCACTAATATAGATGTTCAAATCTTTGATACTGCTAATTTTGGAAAGAGCATATGCTCCTATCAATTTACCGAAAACCAAGATGACAAAAAACCTGTTATATTTGTTATGGATTATGCCTTTGGCGAACAAGCCTATGAGACTATAGATGAGCTATTAAAACCATATGGAAATTCTAATAAGAACAAGACATTATTAAATGTGGTATCCATATCAATAATGGGCAAAGCAGGTATATTACAAGGTGAAAAGGGTGATTTGATGATTCCTTCGTCCCATATTTTTGAGGGTACGGCAGATAATTACCCGTTTAAAAACGAGTTGTGCGCCAAGGATTTTGAAGGATATGGTTTGCAAGTTTTTGAAGGTGCTATGGTGACCGTATTGGGAACATCTCTACAGAACAAGGATATTCTAAAGTTTTTTCATGATTCCACTTGGAATGTGATTGGCTTGGAAATGGAAGGTGTACATTATCAAAAAGCGATTCAATCCGCTTCTAAAATAAGAAAAAGCATACGTGAGGATGTAAAGGTAATGTATGCATATTACGCTTCTGACAATCCTTTGGAAACAGGAAGTACATTAGCTTCTGGTGGCTTGGGAACAACAGGCGTAAAGCCAACCTATTTGATTACAGATAGAATATTAAAAAAAATAATTTTTAGCGATAAATAGTAATGGCAGATCAACAAATAAACAATACTACAAGCTCCGATGAGATAGATTTGGGGCAGCTGTTTCAATTGGTTAAAAAGGGATTTGATTCTATTTTCAGATTCATACTCAAGGTATTTTTGTATTTAAAGAAGAATATCTTAATACTTATTGGTCTTTTGGTTGTTGGCTTGGCAATTGGTTATAGCTTAAATAAAATAACTACACAGAAATTAAAGACTGAAATCATAATTAACCCTCAATTAGACAGCAAAAATTATTTATATGATGCTGTCAATGAAATTCAGTCTAATATTTTGGCCAAGGACACTTTGTTTTTTAAGTCAATCGGCATTGACACTATTGATTTTAAAGGCCTGGAAATCACAATCGGACGAGTTTTAGAAGAGGGCAGCTCAGAAAGTGATTTACAATTTTTGGAATTGCTTCAGAGTTTTGAAAATACAGATGCTATAAATGATATAGTTAGGGCCGAGTTAAGGAACAAAAGTTCTTTTAATTATCGCATTACCGTGTATTATAAGAATGTTGCATTTGGTGATGAATTTGCGAAAAAAGTAATGTCATATATTAATTCAAACGAATATTATAATGGACTAATAGGTGTTAGGAGAACGAATGCTGTTAACAGGATTAAAGAGAACGAAGTTTTATTGAAACAAGTAGATGATATTATTGTTAATTATACCAACGGTCTAGTTGCTAAACCAAGTGGCGCTTTAAGCGATAGAATTGTTCTTGATAACCAAGAACAGGTTAACATTGCAGATATTTTCGAATATAAAACGCTATTAATTCAAGATATTGAAACAAAAAAACTAGAACTAGAACAACAATCAGAGTTGGCAAGTGTTGTTAATTTTGGTAAACCCCAAACAGTACAAAAATCTTTTTTCGGCAAGAAAATTATACTGATACCGATTGTTTTAATAGTCCTATTCTTCATTGTATCATTTTTTAGATTTTTAAATGTTAGGTCCAAGATTTTGCAGTAAATTTTTAAAATGAATATATTAGTAACAGGAGGCGCTGGTTTTATTGGAAGTAATTTTATACCATTATTCTTAGCTAAGAACCCAATATTTAATGTTGTAAATCTTGATAAACTCACTTATGCTGGGAGTTTAGATAATACAAGTGAGTTTCAAAATAGTTCTAGATATACATTCATAGAAGGTGATATATGCGATGCTGGTTTGGTGGAAAAATTATTTTTCAAACATCAAATTTCAGGAGTTATCCATTTTGCAGCAGAATCACATGTAGATAATTCAATTAGTTCTCCAGCTGCATTTATCGACACTAATATCAAAGGTACATTTACTCTTTTGGAAATAGCTAGGCATTATTGGAAGGGAAGTAAAAATAGATTTCACCATATATCTACCGATGAGGT
>CBFIGW010000106.1:0-11623 GCA_965662155.1 Maribacter sp.
TAATACCGGCCAGGAACCTCCCTAAAAACAACCATGCTATGGTTGGTGCCCAAGCATGTATCAAATAATCGATACTTAGACCCAATAGTGCAATTAATAAAATAGGTCTTCTACCATATTTATCCGAAATTTCGCCTAGTACGGGTGAAAACAAGAATTGCATACCTGCGAAAGCTGTGGTAAGCCACATCCCGTAAATAACCGCCATAGCAGTACCCTCTCCTGTTAATTGCATTATCAAGTCTGGAATTATGGGAAGAATAATTCCAATGCCGATTACATCAACCAAAATGGTAACGAAAATAAAAAAAAGGGCGGTTTTTTTGGATTTCATAATCTTGGCAAAAATCGGTTAAAAAGTGGAACCTAAGAACTTAAAAAAAGAAAAACCCCAAATGTGGGGTTTTAAAAATTGTATTTAATAGATAACTATTAAAGCTTACAAAAAGAATTAATTATTTAAAGCCTCGGCACCACCAACAATCTCAAGAATTTCGTTGGTAATAGCAGCCTGTCTTGCTTTGTTATATGTCAGTTTTAACTGATCTCTAAGCTCTGTTGCATTATCGGTTGCCTTATGCATTGCTGTCATTCGTGCACCGTGTTCACTAGCAAAAGAATCACGTATCCCTTTATATAATTGTGTCTTTAGCGATTTTGGTATCAGCTGTTCAATAATTTCAACCTTAGAAGGTTCAAAAGTATAATCCGCACTAACATTTTCCTCACCTTTTATGGGTACAATAGGTAAAAACTGCTCCGTCATAATAATCTGGGTAGCAGCATTCTTAAACTTATTGTAAACAATGTCTATACGATCATAGGTGCCATTAGTAAACAGTGCCATTAATTCTTCTGCAATATCAGCGACATTTTCAAAAGTAAGTTCATCGTAAAGGTTACTATGATTTGCGATAACGGTCTTTCTTTTTGCAAAGAAATCATTTGCTTTTTTGCCAATTGCCATAAAGTCTACCTGTTTGCCCGCATAAACATTTTCAGCAAGATTTTCGCCTTGTTTTAGAATGTTTGTGTTGAAAGCGCCGCACAATCCCCTATTAGATGTTATAGCCACAACCAAAACTTTATTTACCGTTCTATCATCAGCAAACTTACTGCCGGCATCACCCTCTAAGCTTGCGCTTAAACCCTGTAATAATTCAGTTAGTTTATCGGCATAAGGCCTCATGGCTGTAATAGCATCTTGTGCTTTTTTCAGCTTTGCAGCAGAAACCATTTTCATGGCACTGGTAATCTGCATTGTTGAAGAAACCGATGCTATTCTATTACGTATTTCCTTTAAATTGGCCATTTTTTATGGTATTTAGTACTAAGTACAAAGTTTAAATTCAGGTTCTTTGTAAATAATACTTTGTACTTAGTACTTTTATTTTAAGCTTTATATTTCGCAGAAAGGTCTTTACAAACAGAAGCCAATGTATCCGTAACCTCATCTGTAAGTTTTCCCGCCTTTAAGGTATCTAAAACACCTCTATGTTTTGCATTTAGGAACTCCAAGAAATCACGCTCAAACTCTTTTACCTTATCTACAGGAACATCTCTTAACAAGTTCTTAGAACCTGCATAGATAATTGCAATCTGATCTTCTACGGTATAAGGGTCGTTTTGTGCCTGTTTTAATATCTCTACGTTTCTACGTCCTTTTTCAATAACGTTTAGGGTGGCAGCATCCAAATCAGAACCAAACTTGGCAAAAGCTTCCAATTCACGGAACTGTGCCTGGTCTAATTTTAATGTACCTGCTACCTTCTTCATTGATTTAATCTGAGCGTTACCACCCACACGAGATACAGAGATACCTACGTTAATCGCTGGTCTAACACCTTGGTTGAATAAATCTTGCTCTAAAAATATCTGTCCGTCTGTAATAGAAATTACGTTTGTTGGGATATATGCGGAAACATCACCTGCCTGAGTTTCAATAATTGGCAATGCCGTTAAAGAACCACCACCTTTTACCATAGGCTTTAATACCTCAGGTAAATCGTTCATTTCTTTTGCGATTTCATCGTCATTGATAACTTTTGCCGCGCGCTCCAATAATCTAGAGTGTAGATAGAAAACATCACCTGGGTATGCTTCACGTCCCGGTGGTCTTCTTAATAACAAAGATACCTCACGATAAGCTACCGCTTGTTTGGAAAGGTCATCATAGATAATTAATGCTGGGCGACCAGTATCACGGAAGTACTCACCAATAGATGCGCCTGCGAAAGGAGCATATACCTGCATTGGTGCAGGATCGGATGCGTTGGCAGCAACAATAGTTGTATACGCCATAGCCCCTTTATCTTCCAAAACCTGAGCAATACCTGCTACAGTAGAAGCTTTTTGCCCCACGGCAACATATATACAATATACAGGCTCACCTGCATCATAAAATTCTTTCTGATTTAAAATGGTATCGATACAAACCGTGGTCTTTCCTGTTTGACGGTCACCAATAACAAGCTCTCTCTGACCTCTACCCACTGGAATCATGGCATCAATAGCCTTAATACCAGATTGCATTGGTTCTGTTACCGGCTCTCTATAGATAACACCTGGCGCTTTACGCTCCAATGGCATTTCATAGGTTTCACCAGTAATCGACCCTTTACCATCAATTGGGTTGCCCAAGGTATCAACAACACGACCAACAATTCCTTCACCAACATTTATAGAAGCGATACGTTGTGTACGTTTTACGGTAGCTCCTTCACCTACTTCTTTGGAAGGTCCTAAAAGAACCACACCTACGTTATCTTCTTCAAGGTTTAATACAATACCTTCAAGACCACCTTCAAACTCTACCAATTCACCATATTGGGCATTGGCCAAACCATATACACGGGCAATACCATCACCTACTTGTAAAACGGTTCCTACCTCGTCTAAAGTAGCGGTAGCATCAAATCCTGATAATTGTTTTTTTAAAATTGCTGATACTTCAGCGGCTTTTACTCCTGCCATATCTTCTTGTTTATGATATACCCTTCGATTGCACTAAGGGTAAATTTCATTTTCAATGAAATTTAATTATAGACTATTTGTAAATTCTCTTTTTAAATTATTCAATTTGTTGGCAACACTTGCATCATATTGCAAATCGCCCACTCGTAAAACGAAACCACCGATTATGCTTTCATCTATCTTATTCTGGATAGTTACTTTATTACCTGTTAAGGCAGTGACTTGTTTCAATACTTTCTTCTCTATGGCATCTGTCATAGGAACGGCCGTAGTTACATAAGCTACGTCTTTGCCCTTTAATTTCTCATTAAGGATAATAAACTTGATGGCTACCTCATTTAATATATCCACCCTTTTATTATCTACCAACATTGTGGTAAGACCTTCTGTTATAGCATGGCTTCCAGTAAAGATTTTAGACAACACCTCTTTTTTCGCAGAACCTGAAATAACAGGACTTGCCAATGCGTCTTTTAATTCATTACTATCGGCAATTGTAGCCACTATGGACCGCATATCTTTCTCAACGGCATCTGTAGCCTTGTTCTCAACGGCCAAATCTAAAATGGCTTTGGCGTATCGTATGGCTGCTCTAGAATTGCTCATGTTTGATTAGTTCAATTTGATATCACCCAACATTTCATCTACCAATTTCAACTGCTTGTCTTTACTAGACAACTCTTGCTTTATCACTTTCTCAGCAATGGCAACAGAAAGCTCTGCTACTTGGCTCTTAATATCTGCTACAGCGGCCTTTTTCTCACTTTCTATAGCTGCTTGTGCTTGTTGTAACATTTTATCCCCTTCAACTTTTGCCTGTTCTTTAGAATCGGCAATCATCTTATCCTTGATCTCGCGCGCTTCTTTTAACATAGATTCACGCTCAGAACGGGCTTCCTGTAACATTCTATCGTTATCCGCCTGTAAGTTTTGCATATCTGCTTTTGCTTTTTCAGCAGCGGCCAATGCATCCTGTATACCAGCTTCCCTTTCGTTCAAAGAATTTAAAATAGGTTTCCAGGCAAATTTCACCAATAAGAAAATTAGACCTAATAATAATATGGTCTGAACAATAAACAAACCAGGTGAAAAATCGTTTAATAAAGTTTCCATTCTTTTTATTTTTAAAATACTAAATCAATAGTTAAAGAACATTTCCTGCAACCAACCGTTACAGGAAATTGTCTTTGGTTTTTAAGTTCTTATTTTCCTAAGAACAAGGCACCGAATGCCAAACCTTCCAAAAGTGCAGCGATAATAATCATCGCAGTTTGAATTTTTCCTGTTGCTTCTGGTTGACGAGCAATACCTTCCATTGCTTTACCACCGATTTGACCAAGACCAATACCTGCTCCGATTACGATTAAACCTGCTCCAATTAAATTGTACATAGTAAACTGATTTATATATTAAATTAAAAAACTCATTGTTAAATAAAATCCCCTCTTACATCCTCTGCATCTGGAATTTCGTTGCCTTCTACATCATGATGATGATCATGGTCATGCTCTGCTACCGCCATACCGATAAATAGAGCGGAAAGCATTGTAAAAATGTAAGCCTGTAAAAAAGCTACCAACACCTCTATTAATGTGATGAAAAATGCCAAAATAAAGGAAAGTGCTGTTGCACCTGCCACCCCTAAAGTTTCCTTTAAAGTAAACATGATGGCAATTAAACTCATTACTACTATATGCCCTGCGGATATGTTTGCAAAAAGACGCACTAGCAATGAGAATGGCTTAATAATCAAGGCCCCTGCCAATTCAATTATAGCCAATACCGGTTTCACGAATACAGGGACACCCGGCATCCATAAAATATGTTTCCAATAATCCTTGTTACCACTAACCGTATAAATGACCAAGGTGAATATGGCCAAACAAGCCGTTACCGCTAATTGTCCCGTTACGTTGAATCCAAATGGTGTTAATCCCAATAAGTTCAAAATCCAAATGAAAAAGAAAACCGTTAGTAGATATCCCGTGAATTTTCTGTAGTGCTTTTCACCAATATTTGGTTTGGAGATCTCGTCCCTAACATAAATTACCAATGGCTCTAAAACGCGTCCAAATCCAGTAGGAACGCTTTTGTTTTTGTATTGTCTTGCCAATGATGAAAAAGCCCATAACATTAATAGGCCTACCAGTAATACCCCAAATACACTTTTTGTAATTGAAAAATCTAAAACCTTATGGGCATTTGTTGCATGGTGTTCCTCATCAAAAACAACTGCAGATGCATTGGCATCCAATTCATATATTTTACTGTGAAGTTTTACAAATTTGGACCCATTTCTTTCAACAACAACCTCACCATTATCATCGTGATGAAATTCAGAAGACATAAACGTTACCAATCCATTACTGGACCAAACGATTACCGGAAGTGGAAATCCTACATGTTTTCTTTCTCCTTCACCATTAGTATATGAGAAAAGATGAAAATCATGCGAATCTTTGATATGATGTAAAATATACTCGTTTACTTCCTCCTTTGTATTTACGGCACCCTCTTGTTTATCAGTGTCGGATAGTGCAAAACTTTGAAGTGAAAAACAGAGTATTATTAGCTGTAGAAAGGTTTTAACCGTTTTTGAAACTTGCATCATTAGTTCTTTGTCAAAAATTTAGCTCCTAAAAATTTTGCGCAAAAGTAGTTAATAATAACCTAAACTACGCAATTTTAGAGCTTTAAAATTTATAGTTTTTTACTCTTCATTATTTTGGAAATAAAAAACACTTCAAGAAATAAAAAAACGAATACGGGCAATAGAAGGGAAGCCCTATAAAACTGAGGCATAAGCTTTTCCCCCATAAGTTGAGGATAAAACATAAACGCGAAGGTTATAATCTTAAAAACCAATACCCCGAGATATATGAATCCCAATTGTTCAAAATATTTATCGTTTTTGGAAACAAGTTGAAAAATAATAGTTAGTATCAAAGAGAAGAAGTAGAGAAATGTATATGCATTTTGCAAAACAGTACTAAAAGTTGGGTTAGGCTCTGAAAGTAAAGAGACCTGCAGAAAATAAGAAGCCGTGCCCACAAAAGTGAACACGACTATATATAAGATTATATTTTTTAGCAATTTACCTATTTGTTTAAGGCCATGACTTTTTTAATGACCAAGTAGATGGACAAAAATACGGCAAGTAGGGTAATTGTATCCTCTAAAAATGTTTTTTCATATTTCTCGTCTAACCAGCTTCCCAAAAGGTTGCCTAAATATATTGTGGCACCCATTTGAATGGCCAGCCCAGATAAACTTGCTGCTGTACGTAATAGGTTAGAATTATCTTCTGGCTTTTGCTGGCTCATTTTTCATAGAAGGGTTGTCACTTTTAAATCCAGTATTATTTGCGTTGCCGCCCAATCCTCCTTTACCTTTCATACTACAAGAAGCATTAAAAGTGGCACCGGGTTCAACGGCCAGTTTAGAAACGGTCACGGTACCTTCTATTACAGCACTAGATTTTAAAGAAAGTAAATCGGATACTAAAAGTTCACCATTAAAGCTTCCTTCAATATCTGCATTTACACATTCTACTTTTCCATGGATATAGCCATCTTTACCAATGACTACCTTGCCAGAAGTCTTTACGTTACCGTCTAATTTACCATCGATACGAAAATCCGCTTCGGAAACGATATCTCCTTTGATTTTGGTATTCTTTTCAATTCTATTGGGTTGGCTTCCTATTTCACTCATAGTTCTAGGTTTTTGTTTATCTGAAAACATTGTTCAAGGTTTTGGGGTTAAATCTGTATTTCTGTATGCTTGTAAGTTTTTGTGGACTTGGACAATTTTATAGTTGTCCGATAAAATTACAAAATTCTCATGGGCAACAAGGTAATCCTTGTTGTTTTTTAAAAGCTCTGCATAGCCAAGGGCAAAATCCTTTGATTTAAACCCATGTACCACGACAAACTGCTCTTCTAAATTGTATATATCCTTGGACACCCTATTTTTATAACGCAGGTCTTTAATAGATTTCTCTAAAGTCTCCTTCAACTTAAGCGCCATGTCATTGTTGCTCCTTCTAAATGGAAATACCACTTTCCAATTTGCGGTTCCCTTTGAATCTGTTTCAGGCGAAAATTCTTTGGGTTCCAATTTTGGCAACTGCTCCGCTACCATTTGTTCCGCCTTTTTACCTTCTGGGTTGTTTGGGTAAGTTAAGGCCACATAGTTAAGTGCTTCCTTAAATTCTTCAAAACCCTGCAATCTTCCTATGGCATTAGCTTTTAGCATTTCAAACTTGGGTACGATTGGGTCTCCTGTAAAACGATTTATATTTTCCTCTGCCCCTGTTATGACCTGTAAAAACTCTTGTTGTTTAAACTTTTTGAAAAGTGCCTCGTATTTTTTCTCGGGACTATCCTCATTGCCAGTCAAAACAGCCTGTGGGTTTAAAAGAATCTCTGCGTAACGTGATTCGCCATGATTGGTTATGATATTCGCTTTCATGGATTGCTGTAACGGACTACCTTCTTCCTCATATATTTTATACAAATTGTATTTTGAGGGAAGTATTAATCTTTCTTCTGGGTTTGATGCCAATACCTGCTCCAATTTGCCGGCAGCCAATACATTTTCCTTGAACTTCTCTTTATAAATAAGTCCCAATTGATAGTTGGCAAAATTTCGACCTGCTCGCAAGCTGTCAATTATAGCATCGTCTTTGGGCAATCTGTCCATATAAAAATCCAAAGAGAATTTTTCGTCATCACTAAGGGTAGTTTCTGTTTGTCCTGTTTCTGCAATCTCCTCCCCTGTTGCTTCAGAAATTTTGGAAACGGTTTTATTGGACCATCGCCAATCATCTGCCAACTCCCTATTGCCCCACCTGTTTTTAAATTCATTTTGGCCATAGCCCAAGCTAGTGATATTATAGAAGTAGAATTTACCTTTGTTTTCTTTTCCGCCTTTACTTTTGGCAAAAGCAGCAAAGCCTTCTGTTATTCTATCTTTTTCCTTTTTTTGAGCTTCTTCTTGAGCCTTCTTTAATTCTTCTATATGATTCTCAAAATAAGCAATTTGATCGTCCACAGGTAGTTCGTATACCGTAATTACACTATCTGCATACTGTACAATATCCTCATACTTGATAACATCCTCAAGATTGTCCAGCTTTTTCTTTGTGGCCCTATATTTTTTTGTGTTTTCTTCTAGGTTGGTCAAAACACTGTCATAATATGCGCCTGCTGCCCTATATTCGTTTTCGTCAAAGTTATAGGTTGCCAAATTTTCATAGTTCATGGCGTTTAACTTTGGCTCGTTTTGTGTTGCCCGTAAGGATTTATTAAAATACGCCAAAGCCAAACTATCTGACCCTTGATCCAAATGGAACTCTGCTATTTGCCTAAATATTTTATCCAAAAACGGCCTATTCTCCCTGTTCTCTTCCAGATCCGTAAGGTAATCTAACACCTCTTCCCTGTTTTCTGGAGTAACCTCTTTGTTTCTTAGTTTTTGGATTTCGGCATTGATCATATACACTCGGGGCGACTTCCTGTTCAATTCAATAACCTTGTCAAAAGCATAATTTGCACTATCCTTATACCCTAATTGGTTATACAATTGTCCTATGATATAATAGTATCTTCCTTTTTCCGGATTCTTTTTTGAATAATAAGATGCCACCTTTAGTTCTTGTATGGCAGTATCCGGTGCATTTAAATTAATGTATGCCTGTGCTATCATAGCCCTGGCATCTGCATATTCTTGGTCCTTTAAAGTTTCAAACTTCATAAGGCGCCTTAAATTTTTAATGGCCAATTCTTCGTTTTCCAGCCTAATATTGACTTTCTCACGCCAAATTCTGGCTTCGCTTAGTTTATCGCTATTGGAATATTTGTTTAAAATGTAGTTAAAAGCCTCTAATGCGGGCAAATAACGCTCATCAAAATAGCGTGCCTTACCCAATAAAAGAAAAGCTTCATCAGTTTTTGGGTTCCGCTCCTCATCCTTAATATCCATACTATGGCGTTGTATGGCTTTGGTAGCTTTTTCTTCTGCAATAATAAAATTAGGGTTGTTATCTTCAGAATCTAGTTTGATCTCACCGGATACTTCCAAACGTTCTATGGGCAATACTTCCCAATAATCATCTTGGTACGTATCGTTTAAGGTAGTTCTACCTTCCTCGAAAGCAATATTACCATTATACAAAGTGTTGTACTTGGTATTTAGAGCATGCCAATTACGATTTATAAAAGCATCCTTTTTTGTGGAACAAGCGTTAAATAGCAAGATTCCTAAAAGACCGGATAAAATAAGTTGTTGTCTGCGTTTCAAAATAGACTGTATACGTATGTATGCATAACTCTAAAACAACCATATTATTATACAGTTCATCGACAAATGGTTATTTTCCTTTCCTTTCAAAAGCTTGGATTGATATCAAGACCTGTCAATTTAACAAACCAAATGGTCTGTTTTATCTAATTAAGCACTAAAAAATAGCATATAACGGTTACTTCATCGGTAATTTTTGGAGTCAAATCGATATCAATTAAATCACAAACCACTTTTAGAAATAAAGAAACCGACTAGCTAGTCGGTTTTTCTATTTTTAAGTTCAAAAGGCGGTATATCTTTAAAACATCGCTTATCCAGCGAAAAAAGTCTCCAATTCCTTCAAAGTTTCGGTAGAAGTTTGGATGTCTTTTACCACCTCGCCTTTATTCAATACAACAATACGTTCACATACTTCTGTAACATGAATTAAATCATGACTAGAAACAAGAACGGTAACATTTTCCTTTGCCGCCAAGTCCTTAATAATACTTTTTAGACGTATTTGTGTGGTAGGGTCTAAATTAGCAAAGGGCTCATCGAGTATTACCACTTCCGGGTTGCCTATAAATGAGGCTACAATACCTGCTTTTTTCTGATTTCCCTTAGATAGGTCTCTTAAGTATTTCTTTTGACCAAGTATTTCACCATGAAAAAAGTCTTGAAACTGAGCCAATAATGCATTTACATCAGCCTTGTTCTGTCCTCTTAAATCGCCTATGAAATAGAAATACTCTTCTGGTGTTAGGTAACCTATCAAAAAAGTTTCATCGATAAAAGACGATGTAAATGGTTTCCAATCCTCACTGGTGTTTACTTGTACACCGTTATTATCAATGTGACCTGTTGTTGGTTGTATCAAATCTAACAGTAAGCTAAAAAAAGTGGTCTTACCGGCGCCGTTGTTGCCCACTAATCCAAAACTTTGACCTTTGGGAATTTCCAAGCTCTCAATGTTTAGAACAATTTGCTTACCGTATTTCTTAGTTAAATTCTGTGTTTTTATCATGGTACTTAGAAATTATTAGCTATTCTTTTCTTTAAATCCGGCAAGCATGCCGTATTTCTTATTTCTATATTGTTCTGTAACCTTATTTAATAGGGTGTTTCTTAAAGCGAAACCAATAATGCCCAATACAGATAGTACCGCTACGGCCGCTTCAAAGGAAATTAGATAATAACACAATGAAAACAAGGCTATAGGAGCTAATAACACAGGCACCATTATCAAAAATTGATTGGCACTGGTTCCTTGCATATTACCAAATGGACTCTGGTCTAATTCTATCCGTTTTTTATTGAACGAACCAAAATATAGAATGACCGGTATATTTACCCCAAGATTATATAAAGCACAACTAAAATTAATGGCCAAGGCCTCCCAACCAAAGTAAACATAGGGAATCGTCAACAAAAACATACCCACTACACTTACGGATATTAACAGCGACTTTGATTCCAGATACTTGCGCAAAGGAATATTCTGTGACATCATCATACCATAATAACTACTATCCCAAGCCGGTATAAATTGGCCAAAATTACTTAAGAAAATACCGGTCATAAACACCCCTAGAAAAGCTTTCATGGGCATCATTTCCGCATAAATATCCTGGGTGTAAAATATCAAGCCATAGAAAACGAACAAAAGGGATATCCAAACCTGAGATTTTGTACGCTTGTTTCTCCATATCATCTTTAAGTCTAACTGAAGAAATGTACCCAAATCCCCAAATCTTTTGGTCCATGCCAAGTCGCTTGTATTTGCCTCTGTGGTTTTAGCTTTTAAGGTGGCGTCCAAATAAATCTTATTCTGTAGATAGTTGTAATTGATATAATATACCAACAACGCCAAGGCCAATGGAACCAATACGGTTATGGGGTATGCATACAGCGCATGAAATACCGGTCCAAAAAATGCTTTTACCGAGAATACGCCAAAATAGTCCAACCCATATAAAACCACCAACAATGTTCCAAGTGCAATTAAAGCTTTATCGCTCTTATTAATTAATAGATTGATATAGTTTATACATAGCACAATGGCACAAATGGCCAAAAGCCAAAGTAATACATTAAGAGCCGGGTAGCCTTGTGCCAATAACACGATACAAAAAGGAATAAAAAAGAATAGGGAAAGTAAATTATAGATAGATGCCGCTGACCTTCCTAAAATATAATGGGTTATGGAACTTTTCTTTACTGGAGTGGTCAAAAACGGTTTAATGTCCATCACCGGAAGTTTTTGCATAAAGTAACGCAAGAACAATTCTATTAAGATCCAGTACGCAAAATATTGACTAATCATCCACATGGGATTTTGGTCTGGAAACACTTTTCTTAGTAA
>CBFIGW010000107.1:0-11099 GCA_965662155.1 Maribacter sp.
AAGTAAGGTTTACAGAACTGTCTGCCAACTCTCCAACGTATACCTCTGGTATTGGCTCATTAAGTATGTTCTCATTATCGGCACATATTTGCAGTAAGATATCCTTTGCTTTTTTTATGTTAGATCCATACCCAATACCTATATCTATCTTATCCCTTCGCGTGTTTTCAGCATTATAATTTATTATATTGTTGTTTGATAATTGTCCGTTTGGAATTATGGCTATTTGATTACCAAATGTAGTTAGTTTGGTAGTAAAGATGGATATTTCTTTCACCGTTCCGTCTACACCTTGTGCGGAAATGAAATCTCCCACTTTAAAAGGTTTAAAGAGAAGAATTAATACACCACCGGCAAAATTGGCAAGAGAACCTTGTAAAGCCAGACCAATGGCCAAACCAGCTGCACCAATCATCGCGACCAAGGAAGAGGATTGTACCCCTAATTGCGTAATTACTAGAACAAATAACAAGATTTTAAGTGTAATGGAAATTAAGCTTTGTAAAAAAGTTTCTAATGAAGGGTCGTAGTCTTTTTTTATAAAAAATTTGCGAACCATTCTATTGATAAACCTTATAATGTAAGTACCAACCAATAATAGTATAATAGCCATTATTAAATTAGGTAGTGCATCCCAAAACCAATTTATGGCGTTATCCAAATGTTTTTGATAATCGGTAAATTTTTCCATAGTAACTCTTTTCAATTTTGTGGCCAACATATGCAAATACGAAGGTATAATCAAGGATTTTTAATTAAACAAATGTTAATGAAGAACCAAAAATCGGATATGGGTCAAAGCTTGGTTTAAATGCGTCAAAAACGAAGGTAAGTGCAACATCTAAATATTGTTTTAGAGTTGTTCTAAAACGGTTTCAATATTGTTGCACGGTAGTTTACAGGCGCCCTCAAGACATACATATATTAAAGTGTCTTCCTTTACAAATCGATTTTGTAGTAATTCTATCTTACTATTATTATCCCTAGTACCAAGTAAAATACTATTGGGTATGTAATGGCTTCCAAGAACTTTGCCTACCGCTCTATAGTCTTCACCAACTATTGCAATTTCATAAAAGCTATTGTTTTTATGAAGTACTAAATGTAACCAGTTGGCATAGCCCTGACCATTTTTAATAAAATTGTCCTGAACATTGTTCAGCATTTTATCAGCTATACTACCATACGATTCGTTTGGAAATATTTTTTGAAGTTTTAAAAGGCTAATCGCCATTATTGAGTTGGATGATGAAATAACATTATCATTAACTTCTATAGTACGCCTTATTAACTTATTATCTAATTTGGAGGTATAGTAGAACATACCACTACTTTCTTCGTTAAAATTAGTGATAGTATAATCCATTATTTTTTTTGAAGTATACAACCATTTATTATTAAATGTAATCTCATAGAGCCCTAGAAAAGCCTCGATTACGGTAGCGTAATCATCAAGAAAACCATTAATACTACTTTTTCCATTTTTATGGTTTCGGTAAAGAACACCATCATCTTGGAGCATTTTTTGTATAATGAAATCTGCGTTTTGAAGTGCTAGTTTAAGATAATCCTCATCGCCTAAATATCTGTAAGCATCAGTGAGTCCTTTTAACATTAAACCATTCCAAGAAGTAAGTATTTTGTCATCTAACCTAGGTTTTTCCCTTTTGTCCCTTTCTTTCTTTAATTTTTTCAATGCTGCATTTATTTGCTTGTTCATCTCTTGAACGCTTACTTCATGTTTTGATGCAATTTCCAAAGCATTGGTATCTCGTATTAATACATACTTGTTTTCTTCCCATAGTCCATAAGAATTTATATTGTAATAATCTTTGAACAAATTGAACTCATCACCTAAAATAGCATTCAATTCTTCTGTGGTCCACACATAAAAAGCACCTTCTTCCAATTCTCCTTTTTCATCGTGACTATCTGCATCTAAAGAGGAATAAAAACCTCCGTTCTTATCCAATAGTTCATTGGAGACAAATGCTACCGTTTTTTCAACCGTTTCTTTATACAATGGATTTTTAGTAACCGCATATGCCTTGCTATATAGACTAATAAGTTGGCCGTTATCATATAGCATTTTTTCAAAGTGTGGTACGTGCCACTTGGTATCTACGGAATATCTAGAAAAACCACCATCAATTGGATCAAAAATACCTCCAAAGGCCATTCTTGTTAAAGTGGTATTGACGTACTGTAGTATACTTTCATCGTTTTTGGAAACAGCATAATGGAGCAGAAAATCCAAGTTATTGGGCATCATGAATTTTGGTGCTCTTTTATAACCGCCTAAGAAGGTGTCAAAATAAGTACTCCATTTTTTTACGGCTAAATCTAATTCGTCATTGGTAAATTTAATATGGTTTTTTTTGGTTTCAATTACGTTTATCTCATTAATTCCTTGGTTTAATTTTGAGGCATAATCTTCAACTTTTCCCAGGTCATTTTTATAAAGCTCTGAAATGCTTAGTAGTGCTTCAATCCATTTTTCTTTTGGTGCATATGTAGCTCCCCAAAATGGTCTTCCGTCTGGCATGGCAATTACGTTTAAAGGCCAACCACCGCTTCCAGTCATCATTTGTAGGGCATCCATATATATTTGGTCTACATCTGGCCGTTCTTCACGGTCAATCTTAATACAAATAAAATTATGGTTCATTACCTGGGCAACAGATTCATCTTCAAAACACTCTTTTTCCATAACATGGCACCAATGGCATGCTGCATATCCTATACTTATTAGCAGTGGTTTATTTTCCTCAATCGCCCTCTTCAAAATTTTAGGGTGCCATGCCTCCCAGTTTACGGGATTATGTGCATGTTGTAGCAAATAAGGACTGGTCTCATGTATTAAGGCATTGGTGTATTTATTGTCCTTCATTATTATGTAATGATTTTGAAGTTGGCGGGTTTAAAAAGTAATATATGGTTGCAATTATCTGTATAAAACAAAAAAAGCGCCATTAAGGCGCTTATCTGTTTGTAAATCAGCGTTATTTTACTTCAAAAGTAATTTTCACGTTTACTCTAAAATTTACCATTTTACCATCCTCTACAGTTGCACTTTGTTCATTAATGTATACTGAACGAATGTTTTTTACTGATTTAGATGCTTGACTAACAGCATTGTTCGCTGCGTCTTCCCAACTCTTTTCTGAGTTTGCCAATACTTCTATTACTTTTAAGACTGCCATAATTAGTGTTTTTAATTTTCCCTAATTTACAAAAATTAAAGGGTAATAAAAACCTCAAACCGTGATTTATCCATTGATGGCCACAACTTCACTAACCTTTTCGCCCATCATATTTTTTAGCATCGTCTCAATCCCATTTTTAAGCGTAAAAGTAGAAGAAGGGCATCCGCTGCAAGCGCCTTGTAAAATAACATTTACAGTTTTTGTGTCTTCTTCATAAGATTTAAAAAGAATGTTTCCACCATCACTGGCCACAGCAGGTTTTACGTATTCATCCAATATGGCGATAATTTCCTTGGAGGTGTCATCATATTCAATTTTAACTTCTGGTTGGTCAATGTTAGTTTGGTCAACTGTTCCCACAGAAGGCGCATTGTCAGCAACAATATCTTTTCCGTCTGCTATGAAATTACGAATCAGTTCACGTAATTCCAGCGTTATATCATCCCATTCGGCAACCTCATATTTAGAAACAGAAACGTAGTTTTCATCAATAAACACTTGTTTTACAAAAGGAAATTGAAACAAAGCCATTGCTAAGGGAGCATTTCTAGCTTCATCTATATTTTTAAATTCATAGGTAGAACCCACAATTTTTTTGCTCGCCACAAACTTCATTGTAGCGGGGTTGGGGGTAACTTCTGCATAAACGGTAACTGCAATAGGCTTGTCTGTGTCCTCTTCTATGACAACTGGTTCCCCTGCATTTAAATATTCTACCAACTGTTGGGCCACTTCATCTTTTACATCTTCCCATTCCACGATATCATAGCGTTCCAAGCCAATAAAATTGCCTGAAATGTAAACCGTTTTTATAAATGGTAAATAAAATAATTGTTGTGCCAAAGGTGAATTATTGGCCTCATCAATATTTTTGAACTCATAGTTTTTTCGATGTACCAATAGGTGATTGGTCTCAAATTTTAATATAGTAGGATTATTGGTTTTAACAACTGTGATAGAATACTCTTTCATCTCAAATAATTTTCTGCAAAAATACAAAGGAAATCTAAGTTAATGGCCATATAATAATGTTACAGTAATACCGTTATACTTATTATTTAACCCACTTTTGAACCTATAGCCCCATTTTCCAAGATGAAATTAAAGCTGTTATTATTCTTTTCATTCCTTGTCTTTGGACTTAAGTCCTATGCACAGGAAGGAATTCCAGTATATTTTGATTACTTGTCAGATAATTATTATTTGATTTATCCTTCAATGGCAGGTATTGGTCAAGGTGGTAAAATTAGGGCTACGGCAAGAAAACAGTGGTTTGATGTTGATGATGCACCAAGCCTTCAGACCATAAATGCACATTTTAGACTAGGTGATAGTCCAAGTGGCATTGGAGCCATCATTTTTAACGATGCTAATGGTTACCATTCACAAACAGGTTTAAAAATGACCTATGCACATCATTTACGCATGGGCGGTGATGATGTAAGGGTATTGAACCAATTATCTTTTGGTTTAAGTGGGACCATTTTACAAAGTAGTTTGGATGAAACTGATTTTAGATCTGTAACTCCCGATCCAGCAGTTGCTGGAATTAAATTAAGTGCATCTTATTTTAATGTAGATTTAGGTTTGTCATATAATTTAAAGGAATTCTATGCACATTTTGCGGTTATTAATGCTTTAACAGGAAGTCAACGTAACTTATATTATAGGGATAGGCAGGATAATCCTGATCAATTGGTTATTGATAACATTCGAAGATATTTAATATCTGGGGGCTATGTTTTTGGAAGAAGTGAATGGCAAGTTGAACCTTCCCTTCTTTTTCAGTTGACAGAGTTTACCCGTGAAAAGACTATAGATATAAACACCAAGGTGTATAAAGACGTAGACTTTGGCCGTATTTGGGGCGGACTATCTTATAGAAGAAGCTTTGACGGGGCACAGTTTCAAACTGCGACAAGTTTTGGGGAGCAAAGACTTCAACTAATTACGCCTATAATTGGGGCTAACATTAAGAATTTTATGGTTTCCTATAATTATTCCTACCAAATGGGTGATATCAGATTTGATAATGGTGGTTTTCATCAAATAACTATTGGGTATGATTTTGGCCAGGCAGAACGTAAGTATGACTGTTATTGTCCTGCAGCGCAATAAAAAAGGCCTTTCCTTTTAAGAAAAGACCTTTAAATTGATTCTTATAAATTTAATTCCATTTGAAATTTTTTTCTGAAGCTTGACTTTTTATTGCCTTTAACATGGCATTTTCCAATTCACCATTATTTTCTTCAGTTTTATTTTTCGCTATATAAGCTTCTCTTTTTTTGTTCAGCTCTTGAATCTCTTTTTGAATTTTATTTCTTTCAGATGTTTTTAGCTCAATATAGGATTCCATTTCCTTTTTAGATTTTCCCTTTAATTCTTTAGGTAATGCTTCGTACTCAATTGTCGATATATCAAAATCTTTCTCTTTGGACGCATCTACCAAGTCCCATTTTTTGTTGTTGTATAATCTAGAGCTTTTACTCACCGCCCTTTTAACGGCTACAACCTCTTCTAAAGCCATGGCATTATCGTCTTGTGCAATTTGCATTTCCATTTTAGAAGTCCCTAATGTTCCGTAAGAGAGGTATGTATTATTCAGCTTAGAATTCAGTTTTATAATAATTTCATCATATGGAGTGTTGATATGCACCACTTCTTTGTTGTGGTCTATGGCCATATATTCACCACCCGTAATTTTGGCACCTTGCTTCCAGTGGGTTTGTATACCCTCTTCATGATTACCGCAAAATATAGTGTTTACAATAACATCTTTTTCTTTTGCATTGGTCGCTGCATCCTTAAAATTTAACCTTCCTTGGTTAAAGGGTTCGTTTCCTGCAATAAAAATCATTTTAAGATTATCCGGGTTTTCACCCCAATCTAATTTGTTTAAGGAAGTTTGTATTACCTGCCCGCAATATTCCTCACCTCCATTGGTAGAGAGAGAGAACAGCTTTTCGGAGATATCATCCAAATCATTGGAAAAATTTAGTACCTGTTGTATATATCCTTCTCTAGAGGATAAGTAATCATTACCGTATTGGTAAATGGCAATCTGTAATTCAGGTTTCGTGTCGTTCCCACATTTGGCGTGTGAAAATTCATTTACAATATCCCATAATTGGGATTTTGCTTGGTTAATAAGTCCGTCCATGCTATTACTGGTGTCTAAAAGCAATGCAATTTTAACAGTATTGTTTTTAGAATTTTTTAAAGGGTGGATTGCCCTTGTAGTTATAATTTCCTTTTTAGGATTAGCATTTAGATTACAACTGTAACACAAGTTTAAGGATAAGGCTAGTAATCCGAAAGCTATTGATTTTTGATTGAGTTTCATATCTGTTTTTTTTAAATATTTCGATATAAAATTGGACCTAAACTTTTTTAAAATAAAACGGTTTTGAGTAAAGTACCCTATTTAATGAGTGTAGTGGCATTTTGACTTTGTGAAGTAGGTAAACTGTGTTATGTATATTCCACTTACACTTATTTTGAATTTTTTGTTGACATATTATTCATTTAAGTTTACAGTAGTTATGAATATGGGTAAACTTATAATTTACATATCGCTCTTCCTTTTTCTAGGCTTTGGTTGTTGCTATGCACAAAATGATAATCAGCAGGGATACTTTACATTAAAAGGAAATGTGGAAGAAAAAGCTTCATTAAAACCTATATCCGGTGTTTATGTTTCCACGCCATCTGGTCAAAATACACTTACTAACGGTCTTGGGGAATTTAAAATAAAAGCAAGAATAGGAGAAGAATTGGTGTTTGAACATGCCAATATAGAAACGGTAAGGCATTTAATTAAAAGCAGGGAGGATATAAAGGTTCAGGTAAAAGATTTTGAGTCTGATAGTAATAGAGGCGTTAGTTCATCAATCTCAAAAAGAAAGGCCAATTTACATCGGTCCATGTTAGATTCCGCTCAGTTTTATATGCCATCCGATATCGCGAAAAGTATAGACTTTGTGGCACAATCTATTTCAGGTTTAGAAAGTTCTGGGAATAAAAAAGAACTGGCCAAATCCTTGAGTACCTTGGGTGAAATTTACTTATTCCACAAGCAATATGATTTGGCCGTTGACAATTTTAATGATGCCTTAGAAGCAAATAAAACGATACCTACCTTACTGCTTTTGGCACGCACTCATATTTTAAATAAAGCATATAAAGATGCTGAAAATGTATTACAACCAATTAAGGATGTAAGAAATATGCTGCCAGAGCAACGTGTAACCCTATATGAATTATTGGGAGACGTCAAAAGTGCGGAGAATTTTACTAAAGCCGCTATAGAATACTATAATGCAGGATTACAGGTGGCTACAAAAAATCAGTTGACTTCTAAAATGACCGATTTAAATTCAAAGATTGCCGATGTCTATGCCCAGAGCAATCAGTTGTTAGAGGCAGAAGTTTACTATGGTAACTCGGTTGAATTGGCGAATCAACTTGCACCTAAAAGGGCATTGCAGGAAAAGGAAAAGGTTGCGGATTTTTACAATAAAAAAAGTGAATATACCGAAGAGATTGCCATTCGCAAAAATAGTCTTGAGGAATTGGGAAGGCTAAATGACTCAAAATTGGAAAGAAAGGATGCATCTTTAGGAGATACTATAACCAGACAAAGAATAAATTATAAAATTGCTAATGCCTACATCGCTCAGGATAAATATAATGAGGCTATTCCTTATTTGGAGCGCAGTATTGTGGAGGCCGATTCTGATGATGACTTAGTAGTACAGAAAGACGCCACACGTAAATTGTCTGAAGTATACGAGTTTAAAGGGGACTACAACAAAGCTTTGGAGACATATCAAGCATACGTAACCTTGGTAGATACGCTATATATTAGAAAAGAACAGGAAATCTCAAGAGCGGCTAGGTTTAATAGGGAAATTGCAACGACCCAAAGTAGAATTACGGGCCTAGAACAAGAACGAGAATTAACCCAAAGTAAATATGATCTCGCTCTAACAGAACAGGAACTTGCAGAGGAAAGTTATAAAAGACAGCGATGGATTATTTATTCGTTGATATTAGGATTGTTCTTAACCGGCCTTGCAGCTTTTTTATTTTACAGGAGTAACCAACAGCAGAAATTGGCCAATAATTTATTGGCATTAAAGTCTTTGCGTTCACAGATGAACCCACACTTTATTTTCAACGCCTTGAATTCGGTGAATAATTTTATTTCCAAGAGCGATGAACGTAGCGCCAATAGGTATTTGAGTGATTTTTCAAAGTTGATGAGGTCCGTGTTAGAGAATTCTGAAGAAGATTTTATACCCTTGACCAAAGAGTTAGAATTATTGGAGCTATATGTGAAACTGGAACATTCAAGATTTCCGGAAAAGTTTGATTATAAGATAGATGTAGATAATCAAATTGATGTGGCCTCTTTTCAAATCCCGCCAATGTTATTACAACCCTATATAGAAAATGCCATATGGCATGGGCTAAGATATAAAGACGAGAAGGGTCTATTGGAAATTAAGTTAATCCCTAAAGGGAACGATGTGGTCGAGATTTCTATCTCCGATAATGGTATTGGAAGGGCAAAATCAGCGGAGCTAAAAACAAAAAATCAGCAAAGACAAAAGTCTAAGGGTATGGGTATCATACAGCAACGAGTAGCCATTTTAAACGATATGTACACCGATAAGGTAGATGTTGAGATATCCGACTTAAAATCTGATGGTACCGGAACCAAAGTGCTTTTTACGATAAAAAAAGACCAATGAATTTAAACGCAATAATTATAGAGGACGAAGCCAATAGTAGGGAAATTTTGTCCAATTACATAAAAAAGTATTGTCCACAAGTTATCCTTAAAGGAGCAGCTGCGTCTATAAAGGAGGGTTTGGAAATGATCAATGCCAATCATCTAGATTTGGTTTTTTTGGATGTGGAAATGCCGTTTGGCAATGCGTTTGATTTATTGGACCAGGTGCCGGACCGTACATTTGAAACCATTTTTGTAACGGCATATGACCAGTATGCCAAAGATGCATTAAACCATCATGCAGCTTATTATTTGACCAAACCCATTAATATTGATGAACTTATTAATGCCGTTGATTATGTAGTGGAGGTTAGAATCAAGGAAAATAAACTCCAAGAACAAGTGTTGAATACCAATGCCAAAAGTGTAAAAGGGAAGCTTACATTACCACAGCAAGATGGTTTTCAAGTACTAAACGTAACTGATATCCTTTACTGTAAAGCGGACGATAATTACACGGAAATTTATTTAGAGAACAAGAAAATCCTAGTGAGTAAAACACTAAAGTATTTTGAAGAAGCACTTGCCGAATTTCCTTTCTCGAGAATTCATAAATCGTATCTTGTAAATGTGAATGAGGTGGTTAAATATAGAAAAGGTAAAGGGGGTAGTGTTGTCATATCTAACGGAAAAGAACTTTTGGTCTCGGCTTCAAAGAAAAAAGAATTCTTATCCTTTTTTGAATAACAGTAAAAATTGCTCAAATGATAAAAGCGGTAAGGGGTATTTCCCCAAAAATAGGTAAAGATTGCTTCATAGCGGAAAACGCCACTATTGTTGGTGAGGTCGTTATGGGCAATCAGTGTAGTGTATGGTTTAATGCCGTGTTGAGGGGAGATGTACACTTTATAAAAATGGGAGATAAAGTAAATGTGCAGGATGGAGCGGTTATCCATTGTACCTATAAAAAGTCGCCCACGACAATAGGGAATAATGTCTCCATTGGCCATAATGCAATCGTACATGGTTGTACTATTAAAGATAATGTACTCATAGGTATGGGAAGTATCATTATGGATGATTGTGTTGTAGAAAGCAATAGTATTATTGCTGCTGGAGCGGTAGTGACCAAGGGAACCCACGTGCCTTCTGGTACTGTGTTTGCAGGTATGCCGGCAAAGAAAATAAAGGATATTAGTCCGGAGTTAAGTCAGGGTGAAATTAACAGAATTGCAGAGGCATATATCATGTATTCTGGGTGGTTTAAAAATGTGGATTAATATCTTGGTCTTGTAAAAATTGTCTTTACATTCATAATACTTATTTTTGCCGCTCAAAACTAAAGAAAATGAACGCATATATATTTCCCGGTCAAGGAGCCCAATTTGTTGGAATGGGTTTGGACCTATATGAAAAATTTCCAGTTGCTAAGGAAATGTTTAAATCAGCAAATGATATTCTTGGATTTGACATTACCGAAGTAATGTTTAATGGAACACCTGAAGGCCTCAAGGAAACTAAGGTTACGCAGCCAGCGATATTCTTACATTCGGTAATTATGGGCAAGGTTATGGGAGATACCTTTAAACCAAGTATGGTTGCCGGTCATTCATTAGGGGAATTCTCGGCTTTAGTAGCCAATCAAACATTAGGTTTTGAGGATGGATTGAAATTGGTGTCACAAAGGGCGTTAGCTATGCAAAAAGCATGTGAGCTACAGCCTAGTACCATGGCGGCCGTTCTTGGTTTAGAAGATGAAATGGTAGAGAAGATTTGTGCAGAGACTGATGGTATTGTGGTTGCTGCCAATTACAATTGTCCTGGACAATTGGTTATTTCTGGGGAAATAGACGCTATTAATTTGGCTTGTGAAAAAATGAAGGAAGCAGGTGCTAGAAGGGCATTGGTGCTACCTGTAGGAGGAGCGTTCCACTCCCCGTTAATGGAACCTGCAAGAGAGGAATTAGCTTCGGCTATAGAGAATACGGTTTTTAGTACACCTATATGCCCTATATATCAAAATGTAACCACCACACCGGTTGTGGATGCAGATGAAATCAAGAAAAATTTAATGTTACAGCTTACGGCCCCGGTTAAATGGACACAAAGTGTGCAACATATGATAAAGGACGGTGCTACCCTTTTTACCGAAATTG
>CBFIGW010000108.1:0-11048 GCA_965662155.1 Maribacter sp.
TGTAGCCGATGTTCCAGTTGTTGAGGTCGGTAAAATACTTGTTACTGCACCATCCATAGATGTAATTTCAAAACCATATGGAGCTGCATTCCCTGAAGATGTTGCTATGGTAATACTTCCGTCTGCGTTTCCAATACAGCTTACATCCTTTGTTACTATTACTGGATCTATTACCGGCTCTATTCTTGTAGGCACAGTTACGGTGAAAATTCTATTACAATTAGAATTATCAGGGGTATTAGTGTCATAAATGGTAATGGTATAATCTCCTGGTAAAGCCGTATTATAATCAAAAGTATTACTTGGTATGTTAGTTTTACTAATTGCTGGAGCCCCGGCAGTATTTGTAATACTATATTCATATCCTCCAGAACCATCGGTTACATCAATAGTGATTGCTGCATCTGGCGATAGGGTACAATCTATTAATTTGGTAAGTGTAGCACTGGCGGATAATGTTGGGTGAACAATGAAAGCAAGTTCGGAATTTACACAACCATTCCCGTCAGTCACATAGAAATCATATGTTCCAGGAGCAACATTGGTAAATATTCCAGCATTATCCTCAAATGTCGACGGAGCTGGACTACCATTGGGAACCATGGCAAATCTAAGGTCTCCAGCCGCCGAAGAACCTGATACTGTTACCGTTGTTGGAGCGGTACAATTGTCTTGGGATACAGTCAATGTTGGGTTTGGTGCCAACGATAAGGTTACTGTATTTAATACAGCTGGACAACTATACTGATCGTATAATGTAACCGTATAATCACCGGCAGGCGAATTTACAGGTATTTCTACTGGGTTATCGGTTGTACCTGTTAAAGTGGTAAAACCTATTGGACCGCTTACATCATACGAATAAGGTTGACCACCGCCGCCTGTTATTCCCGTTATGGAAATAAGACCAGGAAGGTTACAGGATATATCTCTAATTGCTGTTGCAGTAGCTGATATTGGAGCTAATTCCCCTAAGTATACATTCTCGCTAGCTCCTTTACAAGCTTCTGTTGTATTATCTGCCTCTATTTGGGTAACCTCTATATAATAATCTCCTTCTCCAAAAGGCACTGTTGTAGTTACCGAACTACTAAATGGAATATTACCGCCACTCGTTTCTATAGCGGTAGAATTACCCAACTCATATATTTCCCATCTAAAATTAGGATAACTTGTATCTGGATTTATAGTAAATGTTAATTCACCTGTAGTGGCACCAGAACATGTGGGTGTAATATCAGTAGTTATTTCTATAGGTAGATTTACCAATGGTATATCATTTACGTTTACATTACTTTGACGAATACATCCAGAACCATCCCTTACATAAAAAACATAAGTTCTACCGGGTACCAGAAGGGGTACTTCTGGGTACTGGGAAGTAGTTGGGTCTATATTGGCAAAAGTGTGGGAAGTACCACTTGGCACATTATTGATCCATACATTTGGATCGGAAATAAATGTGTTAAAATTAGCAGGATCATCCGTATAGGTGTAATCATATCCGCCAGTATCATCTCCCTCACTACCTTCTACGGTTACTTGAAGATCGTTACAGCCAATTACAATTGCCGATAATGTAATGTCCAAATCATCCAGTGGGAATGGAATTATATATCTATCAAAATCTTTTTGGCAATACACACCTGGTGAAACTTCTACCCTTATTGATGGAAAAACTTCTGTACCAGAAAAAGTTGGTTGTGAAACAGACCCCCTTAGCTCATGTGATACTTGCCAAGATGAGCCTCCGTCATTACTATATTCCACCGTTCCTGTTGGTGTAACTACACTCTGAAATGCAAAACCAAAATCACTTTCAATGGTGCTTGCACAGGCTGCAGGTAAAATAGGGATGATGTCCGCGGTTATTTCTATTGCATTGTTAATAGTAACGGTTGATGTAGTTGAACAACTATTCTCATCTGTTATTGTGATTTCATAATTACCTACGCCAATTCCATTAAAGGTTAAGTTGGTAGCGGATATATTGGTATTGCTTCTACCATAATCTATACCATCACCTGGGGATAAATCTGATAAGGCATATGTAAATGGACCTTTTCCACCTGAAACGGTTACATCTATTTGACCAAGGCCATCAAAGCATACAGGATCTGTTGGTAACGCATTAGCCGATAAAGGTGTTGAGGGATTTAAAATAATATCCTCTTTCAAGAAGTTACATAATGACGGTGAATTATTGTTGTCCTGAACGTAAACATCATAACCAGCTGGGTTGGCAGTTGCCATGGCATCTGTCACCGTTAAGCTGTTTGCGGCACTGTATAACCCTGTTGGGTCCGTGTTTGCAGGAACAATGGCATATAATAATGTTCCGTTTCCACCTGTAGCGTTTACGGTAATAGAACCATTTCCACAAGAACTTATCTCATCTACATCTACGTCTACCACTAATTGAGGGTTTATAGTAATTGTTTGTGTGTTTGTTGTTAAAGGACATCCTAGTTGATCTCTAACTTCAACATCATAACTTCCTTCTGATAAACCGTTAAATATATGAGTAGTTGCTGCCACTGGGTTGGGTGTCACCCATGTACCTCCATTTAACCTAAATTCGTAATTGCCGTTACCTGCGGTGACATCTACCGTTATAGAACCGTTGTTGCTACCGGAGTAACATGCTGTTGGGGTAGCTGTGAATACGATATTCGCAGGAGGAACTACCGTTACTGCATTTACCAAAGGTAATACTACAGCACAGCCATTATCGTCTTGTACCCTAACCAAATAACTTTCTTCCGGAACATTTGTAAATCGCGGGTTTGTTTGGTAAGGACTTATAACCGTACCACTTGTGGTCTCCAATTGATATTGGTAAATTGAACTGCCACCGGTTGCAGATGCTTCCAATGTTGCACCTGTATTGAAACATGTATAGTCCTCTACTTGAGTTAAACTTGGTGTTATTTGTGTTGGGTCATTAAGGTTTGCCGTGATATCCGTAATACAAGAAGTGTCTGATACTTTTCGTACTTGAACAGTATAGTTACCACTCGAAAGGTTAGCCGTTGTTGTAACCGGTGAAACCAAAGATGTCGTCCATACACCACCGCCGTCTGTAGAATATTCAAACCCTGTTCCAGAATCAAAATTGGTCACTTGGAATCTAATAGCACCATCGGAACCTCCAAAACAACTTGGGTCTATGGTACTTATCAAAGACGCCTCAAAGGCTTGTCCTGTTTCTACCACGACTGTTATATCAGTAGATTTTTCGCAGATTTCAGGCTGCTGTGTTGCTTTTATATCATCTATTATTAGTTCATTTCCATCATCACTTGGTTGATTACTACGTAGTACAATATCTACTACGCCATTGACTCCCGGATTAAACGTTACTGTTCTATTATGCCAATCATCCGCATTGTTATTTTTTGGGATTTCTGCCATAACCATACTATTGATGATATTTCCACTGGCATCTAACAATTCTATTTCTATTTCGGGATTATTGCCAGCAGTGCCTGTTTGACGTAGGTTGTAGGCCCAAAATGAAATAACCATGTCCCTATTTGGGAGTACTTCTAAATCTCTTCTTGCCCAAATAATGCTATTGCTTCCCACCAAATTATTGCTTGGATTTATGGAAAGGAAACGTCCATCGGTCAGTCCAGAATGGTCATTAGGGTTTCGGTAGGCCGGAATTGGATTGGTTACGAAGTTGGTAACGGAGTATTCACCATCTACCAATATACCGGCCGGACCTAAATTACATGCCGTAGTACTACCGTCCTGAGGTTCAAAACAGTATCCTGATCCAATTTCACCTATTTGAGTATTGGGTCCTGCTCCAAAGTTTTCTAGAAACAAGGTGCTTTGGTCTGGTGTAATTGTGCTGGTGTAGGTTACGGTAACGGTCTGTGTACCTGCTGTAACATTTGTAAAATTATTACTGTCCGATGGTGTGTTTAAGCTACCATTTAAGCTATACGTATAATCAAAATCAGTTGTATTGGAAGGTGTTATGGTAATACTTCCCTCGCCTAAACAATCATAGTTTACCGCTTGATCAAAAGTTGGATCGGTAGTTGGGGCCGGTACAGTTATATCCATTTCAAAAGTACAGTCTAATGCATCTTTTAATAATAGTTGATACGTACCTGGGACTAACCTCTCAGTATCTACAGTGCTAAAAGAACTTCCACCATTAAAGCTGAATTCATAGGGTGCCTGTCCGCCATTTGGGTTTAAAATTTTTATTAAAGCTCCATTTGGATCACAAGATGCATCTTCAATAATAGATGGAGATGCCGATAATCCAAAAGGTTGGTCAATTTCATAAGAAATGGTCTCCACACATGCGTTACTGCCATTTCCGCTGGAATCCATAACTGTTATTTCATAAAAACCAGTTGGCATGTTTAAAAAGTTATTGGAGGTCTGATAGGTATTTCCACCGTCCAAACTATATTGATATGGGGCGGTTCCACCGGTAACATTAACCGTTAGGGTAGAAGTGGACGAATCTGCACAAGTAATCTGTGTATGACTACCACTAACAGTAAGACTGCCTAAGTCATTTATCTGTACCGCGTTGGATATTTCAAAACAACCGCTACCATCCATAACTATAAAAGTATATTCACCATCCTCATTTGGGTAGTACGTACTTGGGGTACCTCTATGTCCAAAAATGAAGCTTGCCGTGTTTTGTATGGCAGACATGGGAATATCAGATATATCGTTGTATAAGTCTACTCCGTCTTTACTCCAAATGGCCATTTGATAATTGGGGTTTGGTTGACCTCCATTTGGAGTTAGGGTAATAATACCTGGATTGCAGGTGATATTATCCGTAAGCGATGCGGATAAGGTAAGTTCCGGAATTTCATCGACAGCTATATTCTGTGTGGCAATACAACCATCATCCGTTCTCGTTATTACGATGTAGTTTCCATGGGTAACACCATTGAAGGTGTGGGTGTTGTCGTTAGTTGCCAGTTCTGAACTAATTAAACTTCCTTGCCCACCATTACTGCCATCATCCAAACGTAGTTCATAGCTATAATTTGGAAAAACATTTAGAGCCTGTATTTCGATGGTGCCCAGTATATTACAATCTTCAGGTGTCGAATTTATACTAACTTGGAAATCTCGTTCTTGAATACCAATATCCTCTGTTTCAAAAACACAGCTTCCAGAAATTGGAGTTCCATCCGAAGGATTAAGTTGTGTTACCTGAACTTTATATGTTCCACTTGTGTTTATGTCAAAGTTTGGGCCGTTGTTAGCCGAGAAAGGAACAACGATATTGTCATTGGAGACATCTATTAATTGAAAACCGTAGCCACTACCTACATTGGTTATCCTTATATTCCCCGGGGTGCTACAAAGCATATCGGAAGATACATGTTCCAATTCTAAATTATTTTTAAATACATTGAAGTAGAACCTGCTAAAACAACCGTTTTGATAGTTGATAACCACTCTATATTCACCGCTATCGGTAATGGTGAAATTATCTTGTGTAGCTTCTGTTGACCAGGTACAAGTACCATTTTTATTTGCACAATCGTCACCGTTTGAGGAACAAGAACCTTCGTTTAATTTTTGCCAAACAATACTTTGGGCATCGGTAATACCTAATTGAATTGTAGCTTCATCATCGGCCCCACAAAGGAAAATTTTTGGTAATAAGTCTCAATAAATAGAACAGGTAACAATTTCTCCCTGCATGTCGTTATCTGGATTGATATCGGCATTCACCTGATTGAAATAATCAACTATAGGATTTGTTTGTGTGTCACCAAAACGCTCTACATTTATACGTTCAACCATGTTAGGACAACTACCATCCGTAGTTTTTTCCACGATATAGTTTCCTATGGCGGTTACATATAAGGTACTTGGGTCATTGTCCGGATCACCATCGTTTAATTGAGTTTCACCGTTATCTACAATACCATTACCATTATTGTCTGGGTACCAAGAATAGGTCATGAAACCTTCTCCTGCAGCCAAAACCACATCATCACCACATAGTTGTACCGTACGGGCTTGGTTACAATTGGCCAAGTCATTGAATATAGAATTACTGGCTACTTCCGGTGCATTTGCACAAACTGATATTGGTCCGTTTCCAGGTTCATCTGAAAAAGTACTGCTGTTTAATGTTCCTGTGTATGTCGAATATGCCCTATTCTCTAATTGTGAGGAACAAGCTGCAACAAATTCTGAACAATTACCAGCTATTGTTACTGTAATTCTAATACTGTACTCAGGATCTCCTACTTCTACTAAATTGTCTGGGACGTTAAATGTTATGATATTGGTAGCTAAATCGTGATTAGGTACAGTACCCGTTGCATTGGAAATATCTATATTGTCTACCGTAACATTTGAAGGAAGGACATTTCTTATAATGTAGTTCTGTACATGGTCATCGCCAGTATTTTGAAATCTCAAAACATATTCTATAGTCTGTCCTAGGCTTACATCTTGTCCGTTTATATCTATACCGCCTAAATTCTCAGTTGTATTTCCCAAAATAATTTCTGGGGCATATACTCTAACGTATGATGCTGTATCTACGGTACCATCATTAGCATCTACCACTGGCGTACCTGTGCCATATTCACCACCATCATTTCCATCGGCATTATTATCCTTGTAGTATTCGTTGGCATCCGAACAACCGTCACCATCACTATCCAAATCCAATTGGTCAGGAAGACCATCATTGTCGGTATCGCAACCTGCAGTTAATAAAATACCGCTCATATTGGTAGGACCAACAACATCCTGGTCTACGCTAATGGTATTGATGCCAGAGGCATTCCAAGTTATGGTGTTAGGGGCCGTTGTCAAGGTTAAAGGTTCCAAGGGGCCATTAGAACTACGAGAACCATATAATTCAAAATTTCCATTTTCATCTATAATAACCCTTAGCAAGGGACTACCATCTGACCCTGTTAATGCATATATCTGTGGGTTACCGTCTTGTCCATATCTTGTACCATCTAGGAATTGGGCAAAATTGCCTGTGGCACCCGGTTGAAATTGTATTTCACCTGCCACGTCATTTCCATTGAATTGTAGGTTAAAAGAATTGTCCAAACTAAAAATATCCAGTACCAAATAATCGTCTACACTGGCCAAATCGCTTATAAAAGGATTTCCACTAGATATGGAATATGATAGATTATTACATTCTTCTATATCATATATACCATCATTATCATCATCCAAGTCCGTGATGTCGCGAATACCATCGTTATCAAAATCGTTATGAACGGTTATTCTGGCAGACGGATTATCTTGTGTAATATTAGTATCAGTCTGATCTTGGCTATTTGTTGCCGTATTGGTTAAGCTTACAAGAGGTAATGTAGCAATATCATCTGCACGAACTTCTAATTCTAAAATTGCTGTATCCCCTCCATCTAAGGTACCAATGTTCCACGTGTTTCCACTCCAAGTTCCTGTAATGGTATAATTGGATTCCAATGTTAATCCTGCAGGTATGTTATCTGTAATTTGCAGGTTGGTCAATGGTCCTAAACCTAAATTTTTTACCCTAATGGTAAATGTGGCAGTTTCCCCTTCCATAATTTCGGATTTGTCCACTGTCTTGTTAACAAATACATCCGGGTCACAGTAAAGTGCCTGAATTGTATTACTATCATATGTACAAGGCCCTTTGGTACCTCGTAAAAAGTATTCCCCTGCACCCGGAGGTGCATAATTTGGACTATTTGCGCCTGGGATGGCCACACCATCTCCAAACCATTGGTAGGCATCAAAGTTTCCGCTAGATTCATAAATTTCGGAACCAACAAAACAACCACTACCACCGCGTATTTCTAAAGTTACTTCCGGAACGGTATCAAAACCAGAGAAGTACCCCGCAACACCTTTAGCTCCGTTGTATCCAAAAAAACCAACCGCCATAGGACCTGTTGATTGTACACTTACATTACCATTTAAGTTGGGTATAAAGAATGTTTTCCAATCTGATGATCCTGCTACAGGATTCGAAGGGGGGAGGGTTACAGCCCCGTTACCATCGGTAACGGAAATATTTGCGTCTGGTGTGTTGGTTGCGGCAATTATCGTCATACCGCCAGAAACTGTAATACCTGCCATATTTCTAATGTCCGGTATATTATCCATGACATCTGGCAACAAACAATTTACCGGTGCTACAAAGTTTAATCCTTGCGTATATACTTGGCTGGCACCTGCCATACATTGGTAGGCGTAAACATTTTTTGAAGTCTGTACGAACATATTGGCACCAACAGAATTAGAAGAATAATTACTGCTAGGTACTTCAAAATATTCACCATTATTTAAGGTGGCTATTGGTGTAGCACTCCCATTTACGAATATTTGAGTATTGTCCGATGTTGCTATTAATAACGGAAATTCTGTCCAACCATTGGTATTACCATTACCACGGACAAATACGTATTCCTTGCCTAATTTATTTTCGGGTACAGGTTGATCGATACCTGCGTCTCTATTTCCACTATTTGCTTGGCGTCCAAAATTCAAAGATCCATTACTGATAACAATATCCTTATCTGAAATTACATCGGCTCCTATCCAACCATCACTATTGGCTGCCGTAGGATTGTTACCCCTATAGTTCTCAAAAACAAAAGATTCATTAGCGTTTAAAGTAATCGTGTAAGTGTTCGCTGTAATTCCAGCAACATTGTTCCCCACCCTAAATTCACAATCTGGATCATAACCGGAAAGGGTCACCGTAGTATTGTCCTCGGTGGCCATAATCCCTAAAGTATTTGATTTGGAGGGATGTGCCCCAAGATTAGGAACACCGCCCCATTTAAAATGAGTCCCTAGGGCGCCCCTGCCTTTAGAGGTTAATGAGGCAGCCTGTGCATTTGAATTTCCTCTATAGTTGACATAAAACCTATTTCCACTAGGAGATTCGAAACGAAGTCCGCTATTGCTTAAAACAACACCGGTATTAGCATTGTTCACTAAGGTTATATTGTTGTCGCCATTAGCCAAGTTGTAGGTCGCCGGACTTATATTGGAAATATTGAATGTGGCAATGGGCGTAGCATTGGTTCCTCGATAAACATTTACCGTAAAGGTCGTAGGTTCAGGAGTGGATAGATAAACAGCTTGCTGTTGTATAGCTGCATTGTTTTGACCTTGCTTAAGTGGTGGTAAATAATGTAGGTCACTTAATTGGGAATAACCAATTACACTAAAAAGTAAAATAAAAGTATAAAGTAATTTTTTCATTATAGACTGATCATGCTATTTATGGCTACTAAAAAACCACTTTAAGGCTTGGTGTACAACCAATTGTTGTCAACGTTTATGTTCTTGTTGTGATGTAAGGAGTATATGTTGTAGTAATTTCTGAACATTAGTAATTATTGGCCTTTATCGTTTATTGGTATGTTTTGATTGGCATTAGTTTGTTGTATCTTTATCAAAGATTTTGATGCCATGGAAGAACGATTAATGTCCAAGAAAAAACCAGCTTATCCGGTAAATAAACGATTGGATGACTACTTATCTACCTACAATAGAAAAATTGAAATCCCCATTTTTTACGAGGACTTATTACGGTTTTCGGGCTCCGTTGTGGTCTATGATAAAAATGATGAAGACACCTTATGGATAAGGGTATATTATTCCGAATATGATCGTAAGGAAATTGACGATAGTCTAAAAAAAGTATATTCCATTTTGCACTCAGATGGTAGTGATTACATTAACCAATACCTGAATGTAGATGCGGTGGATTTTTGCACCTTTGGTAACTCAAAACCATTCCGGATAAAAATAAGGAATATTTTGAACGATAATTTCACGTATTTCTACATCAAAAAAACGGATGCTTCTCGTATTTATGGGCTAGAACTGGAGCACATGCTATCTCCTTATAACCTAAATTTTCTGGTGTACAAGGATACGTTAATAGAGGAACATATTGCGGGAATACCAGGAGATGAGTTTATTAAAAATGCGTTGCCGAACTGTACCGAATCTGAAAAGGCACAATTGGCCAAGGAATTTGTAAAGTTCAATGAACGCTGTATGATACGTCTCTTGGGAGACATGCGAAGTTATAACTACGTGATAGTTCCTGTTCATGATTTTGACCATGTGGTGTATCGTATCCGTGCAATTGATTTTGACCAACAATGTTTTGAAGGAAAATTTAATGTGTATAGACCGCAGTTTTTTAAAGAAAATTTAAAGATGGTAGAGCTGGTTCAGAAAAAACTATTGTCCAATTCCATTGATCAATATAAACTAGAAGAACGTTCCATAATTGCAAAAAGAATTTTAAGCTCTAGTAAGCGGATAAAGAGAATACGCTCCGTTATAAAAACGGACAAAATTTCTACTAAAGAAAACGTAGCTATTCTTAAAGAGCATATTTATGACCTTACCATGGATATGGAATTTAAAAAGTGCAAAACAATGGGGCAAATACTGGATTTGGCGCTACAGTTTGTTAAAAGAAACTATGAGGATGTGAGTATGAAACAAATTATTGAGCAAAACATCAAGATTTAATTTTTTCTATTTAAAAAGAGAGAAGTAGTTTTTTGAAACTTATGAGAAAAGATTTGAGCAAATATAACTTTGATAATTTCAAAAATTTAAAAGTAACATATTTTTTAGGTGCAGGTGCTAGTTATAATGCTGTCCCTATTTGGAAAGGGCAAGGAGAATCTATGAAGGATGTTGCACTATTCATTCGGGGATATATAGAGGATAAATCGCTTTCGGTAAGGGTTGGGATGGAATACCTTTATAACAATCCGATTTTGAAAAATCTTGCGAATAATATTCAAAAGTATGGTGAATTTGCAATTGAATTTGGTTCCATAGATATTTATGCCAAAAGGCTTGAATTGTTGGGTGATAAGGAACAATTAAATGAACTGAAATATTGTTTAAGTATGTATTTTGACTTATGGGAGAATTTTGTTAGTGTTACAAGGAAATTAAACGATAATGATAATTACTCTAAAATAGATAAAAGGTATTTGAGTTTGTTATCGGTGTTATTGGAAAAAGGCCCCGAT
>CBFIGW010000109.1:0-11001 GCA_965662155.1 Maribacter sp.
GGAATACTCCTTGTGAACAATTACTGCATCACCCATTTCATTAGGCTCCTCAGTAACTTCTACTTTTACTTTTTCTTGACATGATACAAAAGCAAGTGCTGTCACTACAAAAAGTATATAAAAATTTTTCATTTAATTGGTTTGTAAAATTGATTATAATTCTTTTATCATAATATTTTTAAATGCTACACCATTTCCGTGGTCCTGCAAGGCTATTTTTCCTTTTTTATATTTTGCGAAATGGGGCCAATCGGCAAATTTAGATTTAGAAACCATCTCTCCCCATTGTGGATCATTAACAGGAAATTCTACCAGAACTTCATCATTTAATACCACCTTACCCTCATTGGTTTTATGGTTAATGGTAATTATCATGTTGTTCCACTCACCAACAGGTTTGGTAACATCTTTGGAAGGCGACACCATATCATATAAAGCTCCTGATTGATGACTTGTCCCATTTTTTCCGTCAGGATGGTTGTCATTATCCAATACTTGAATTTCTGGACCCGTTTCATAAGGCTGGCCTAATTCCGGTAATTCCTTTACCGCCCACATTACACCGCTATTACCTGCTTCAGATATGCGCCAATCCAATGAAAGTACAAAATCCTCATATTCATTATCTGATACTAAATTAAATTGCTCTCCGTTTCCCTGCTCTCCTGGTGGGTATAAAACCATAGCACCGTCCTCTATTTTCCAATTATCCGAAATACCTATTTTACGATACTCATGCCAACCATTAAAAGTTTTCCCATCAAAGATGGTAGCCCATTCATCTCCTGTTGTTATGTCAACTGTTTCATCAATCATTTCTTCGGCCTTTTCGACCTCTTTTTTCGCCTCTTTACAACTAATTACAAGAAGTACTACAAGAGCTGTTTTAAATATTTTTTTCATGTGTATCATTTATTATTTAGTTACAGTCCCAGCATTTTTTTAAGCATTTCCTTATCAATTTCCGCGCCGGCAAAATCATCAAAAGTCTTTTGTGTTGCCTCTATTATATGGTCCTGAATAAATTTGGCCCCTTCACGCGCACCCTGTTCCGGACTTTTAATACAACATTCCCACTCCATTACTGCCCAAACATCACAGCCATACTGTGTTAGCTTAGAGAATATAGTCTTAAAATCTATTTGTCCATCCCCTAAAGAGCGATACCTACCTGCTCTATCTCCCCAATCATTATAACCGCCAAAAGCTCCTTTTTTACCAGTAGGATTAAACTCAGAGTCTTTAACATGAAAAGATTTTATGAATTCATGATAATGGTCTATATAGGTAATATAATCTAGTTGTTGTAAAACAAAATGGCTTGGGTCATAAAGGATATTAACTCTTTTATGATTTCCTGTAGCCTTTAAAAAGCGTTCAAAAGTATCCCCATCGTGTAAATCTTCCCCTGGGTGAATCTCATAACAGACGTCAACCCCTTCTTTGTCAAAATGATTCAAAATTGGCATCCAACGATTTGCCAATTCCTCAAAACCCATTTCTACCAATCCTGCAGGACGTTGTGGCCATGGGTGCATAGTATGCCATAAAAGTGAGCCTGAAAAAGTAGCATGGGAATTTAAACCCAACCTTCTACTTGCTGTTGCCGCTTTTTTTACGGTATCTACGGCCCATTCTGTCCTTGCTTTAGGATTACCATGCACGGTGGCTGGCGCAAAAGAATCGAACATTAAATCATATGCAGGATGAACGGCTACCAATTGCCCTTGTAAGTGGGTAGAAAGCTCAGTAATCTCAAGACCGTATGAATTTATTTTTCCTTTAAGCTCATCACAGTATGTTTGGCTTTCTGCTGCCTTGTCTAAATCTATTAAAAAGTTTTCCCATGTAGGAATCTGGATGCCCTTATACCCTAAGTCGGATGCCCATTTACACATTCCATCAAGAGTATTAAATGGTGCTTTGCTATCTACAAATTGTGCTAGAAATACTGCTGGGCCTTTAATTGTTTTCATACTGATTTTTTACTGTCTGTTAGTTTAAAATGTTGTTAATCTGACTACTATAATTATGTGAATTAATATTATATTTAGAGAAATTATTGAATAATACGCTATATACCTATAGTCAATTTATAAATATAGGAAATACCATTATAAAAAGGTAAAATTTCAGGAATGAATCAAGACGAAACGTACGATGCAATTGTAGTTGGAACCGGAATAAGCGGAGGATGGGCAGCCAAGGAATTAACAGAGAACGGATTAAGAACACTAGTTCTTGAGCGTGGCAGAATGGTAAAACACATCAAAGATTACCCAACAATGAACGATGACCCATGGGATTACCCATTAAAAGGGGAGTTATCCAGTGATGACAAGAAAAAATATCATGTGCAATCTAGGGTTAGCTGGGCACCAAAAGAAGACAACAAACACTTTTTCGTTAACGATTTAGAGCATCCTTATGTTGAGACCAAGCGTTTTGATTGGATCAGAGGATATCAAGTTGGTGGCAGGTCGCTTACTTGGGGAAGACAAAGTTATCGTTGGAGCGATATTGATTTTGGAGCCAATAAAAAGGAAGGCATTGGTATTGACTGGCCTGTTAGGTATAAGGACATATCTCCTTGGTACGATAAGGTTGAACAATATATAGGCGTTAGTGGTGAGAACTTAGGATTGGACGTACTGCCAGATGGTAAATACCAACCTGCCATGAAATTAAATTGTGTAGAAGAAGATTTTAAAAAAGCAACCGCTGAGCAATTTGACGATGGCCGATTAATAACAGTTGGACGTACAGCACATATTACAGACCCCAATGCCGCTATAGAAGGTAGGGGCACTTGCCAAAACCGCGACCGTTGTTCTCGAGGATGCCCATTTGGTGGTTATTTCAGTAGTAATTCGGCTACTTTGCCTGCAGCTGAACGTACGGGGAATATGACTTTAAGGCCGAATTCCATTGTGCATGAGGTCATATATGATGATACTACCAAACAAGCTACGGGAGTGCGTGTAATTGATACCGAGACACATGAAAAACTTGAGTTTAAAGCCAAAATTATTTTTTTATGCGCCTCTGCCATGGCATCGGTTGGTATACTAATGCAGTCAAAATCCAAACGATTTCCAAACGGATTGGGGAATGATTCCGACGCACTGGGAAGAGGTATCATGGACCATCATTATAAATTGGGAGCCTCTGCCAAAGTAGATGGGTATCTTGATAAATATTACAAAGGAAGACAGCCTACAGGGTTCTATATTCCTCGTTTCGTAAATCTTGATGAAAAAACCAAAAGAGAGGGATATCTAAGGGGCTTTGGCTATCAAGGCAGGGCTAGCAGAGGAGATTGGACAGAAGCCATTGCAGAATTGAACTATGGTAAGGAACTAAAAGAAGCGGTCTTAAAACCTGGACACTGGACCATTGGCGTAACAGGATTTGGTGAATTCTTGCCTTATGATGACAACCGGGTAACGTTAAGCGCTACAGAGAAAGACAAGTGGGGCTTACCACAATTAGATTTTGATGTGGAATTCAAAGAGAATGAATATAACATGCGTGAGGACATTAAAGCGCAAATCGTAAAAATGTTTGAAGCAGCTGGATTTAAAGATGTAGGGACCTACGATGAAGTTACCGGTCCAGGACTGGGCATCCATGAAATGGGTGGCGCAAGAATGGGGCACAGTGCAAAAACCTCTATTTTAAATAAAAACAATCAAGTGCATTTAGTGCCAAATGTTTATGTAACCGATGGGGCTTTTATGTCGTCATCTAGTTGTGTAAACCCATCCTTGACCTATATGGCCTTTACAGCGAGGGCGGCCAACCATGCAGCTAAAGAATTTAAAGCAGGCAAATTTTCATAGATAAAAGGTCACATAACGTAATTCATAAAGAAAGTAACGATTTAATTGTTTTTAACCACTTGAATTTTCTTACTTAGATTTTAAATAGTTTGATATAAAATAATTTCACCTTATGGAAAATACTTCGGCTAGAAATATGTGGGGCGATTATTTGGACAAGCATTTAGAACATGCTTTCCATGAAGCTCCAGAAGTAATTCATTTTTGTGACAACGAGGAAGACGCCAATACTTGTGCCAATTTAACCAAACAGGGAATAAAAAAGGCAACATCGGATTCACTATTAGGGCTTCAATATAGAAATGAACCATTACCAAAAATTGGTGATTTTAAAGTAGTAACCAATTGGGAAGGCACAGCACAATGTATTATTCAGTTAAAATCCGTAGTGCTAAAACCGTTCTTTAGTATAGATGAAGCGTATGCAAAACTAGAAGGGGAAGGAGACAAAAGTCTAGATTATTGGAAAAAAACTCATTGGGATTTTTACACAAGAGAATTAGAACCTTTTAAGCGTGTACCTAGAGAAAGTATGATTGTAGTTTGCCAGGAATTTGAAAAAGTATTTTAATATAAAAAGGGACGTTTTTAACGTCCCTTTTTATATTATGACGGGTTAATTAAATTAATCTTCCAGTTCCACCCATGTATTTCCATTCTTATGGGATGCAACAGTAGCCTCAATAAAATTCATCCCCCTTACACCATCTTTCATTGTAGGATAGGCACCATCATTTTGTTTTTCTCCACGAATAGCACGCGCAACACCTAAATAGATATTGGCCATGGAATCAAAGATACCTTCTGGGTGACCTGCGGGTAATTTAGTCCCGTCCAAGGAAAACTCACTGTTGTAGGCATGACCTGGCTTATAGATTTGCACCGGTTCCGTGTCACTCATCTTATAAAGAAAATTAGGTTTTTCCTGTTCCCAAACAAAAGCTCCCTTTTCACCGTATATACGAATAGCAAGACCATTTTCTTCTCCAGTAGCTACTTGACTACCCCTAATAACTCCTTTTACATGGTCTCCTAGTCTAACTAAAACAGTTCCGTCTACATCCATTTGGTTGTCATCATATAAGTAATTGAAGTCGCACAATAAGGATTTCACCTCCAATCCAGTGGTATACTCCACCAAATTAAATGCATGTACTCCTATATCGCCCATACAAGAACTAATTCCTGCTTTTTTAGGATCTAAGCGCCATACAGAACTACGTTTGTCCTTGTCATGGATTATTTCATTTATCCAACCTTGGTAATATCGTGCATCTATTTTGTGTATTTTACCCAAAGCCCCCGCTTTTATCATTTCTCTCATTTGGCGAACCATTGGGTAGCCTGTATAGGTGTGCGTCAATGCAAAAACGGTGCCCGCCTTTTTATGCGATTCTTGCAATGCTTTCGCCTCTTCCAAAGTAGTGGTCATTGGTTTTTCACAAATAACATGAAAACCATTGTCCAACAATTTTTTTGCCATTGGAAAGTGCAAAAAGTTAGGTGTCAAAACCGAGAAAACTTCGATGCGCTCATCCTCTGGCAGCTTCAACTCTTCTTCCACAAGTGTATCAAAATCCTTGTAGATTCTATTTAACGGAACATCTATCTCCTTTGCAAACGCTACATTTGCTTCAAAATCCGGGTTAAATACAGCTCCAGTAATTTGATAATTATCATTAATATGGGATGCAACCCTGTGTAATACGCCTATAAGGGAATCTCCTCCCCCTCCTAAAATTCCTAATCTAATCTTCTTTGGCATGTTGTAATCGTATTTAGTTGTTTAATTTTTGTTTAAGTTATTAGAATCAATGAAACTACAAAACCACTAACAAGTAATCAAGCGTTATAATCAATTTTCTCATTTTTAAAGAATATTGTAAACAAAAGAAGCACCAATAAGGCAAAACCGGAAGGGTATAGCCAAATGATATTCCAAAAATGTGAACCATCCATTGCCGTGTATAGATTAGAAATGATGCCAGCTATCCAAAAACCTATCAACATTCCCAAACCGTATGTAGCCAAGGTTATTAAGCCTTGGGCAGAACTCTTGAATTTTTCACCTGCTTTAGCATTGGTATAAATTTGTCCTGAAACAAAAAAGAAATCATAACAAATACCATGAAGCGCAATGCCGACCAATAACATGAAACTAAATTCACCTACATCTCCAAAGGCAAATAACAGGTATCTTAATACCCAGGCCAACATAGCAACCATTATGGTTTTCTTAAAACCGAATTTTGTGAAAAAATAGGGCAATAGTAGCATAAACAGAATTTCGGAAATCTGTCCAAGGGTCATTTTCCCGGTTGGATTTTCCATTCCAACTTCCACCAAAAACGGATTTGCATTTTGATAGTAAAAAGCTAACGGAATACAGATAAGTACCGATGATATGAAAAATATTAGAAAATTTCTATCCTTAAACAAAGTAAGTGCATCCAAACCTAGAATTTCGGCAATGCTTGGTTTGCCTGCACTCTTCCCTTTTGGTAGTGTCCGTGGTAATGAAAAACTAAAAATCCCCAATACTATTGATGCAACTGAAGTCATCAAAAAAGTATTTCTTAACAGTCCTAGACTGATACCTCCTTTAGAATCCCAGTGAAAAAAATAGCTTATAAGTAAACCTGCCAAAATCCATCCCATTGTGCCAAAAACACGCACCAAGGAAAACTCTTTTGCAGGGTCTTTCATTTGATTGAACGAAATAGAATTTACCAATGCCAATGTTGGCATGTAAGCAATCATATAGCCTAACACCAAGGGATAGAACATGCCAAAATCCTCTGTTGTATACATTATATATAACAGAGCGGCACCAAGTATATGCAAAACCCCTAGAATACGTTCCGCATTAAAATATCTATCTGCAATTATACCAATAACAAAAGGTGCTATAATGGCCCCCCAAGATTGTGTCGAAAACGCCATGGCAATTTCCCCATCTGAAGCATTCAAGTTAGCGCCCATGAATGTTCCCAAGGTAACGAACCAACCTCCCCAAATAAAGAATTCCAAGAACATCATAAAACACAACTGAACCCGTACAAAAAGCTTCATACACTATCTTTTATAAAAAACATAGTCAAAAACTAATGGTTCTAATTCATTGTTCCTAAAATCTACCGCAATTTGGCCTCTATGGTTTGTACTGTGGTTTATTATATGAAAAAGCATATCCTGAAGCGTGTTGGTAAAAAGGCGCCCCTCTGAATTTTCATAATCAATTCGTTTATCAAACTCATCGGCATTAGTGACAATCTCAAAAGAGGTTCTTTGATTTTCATAATGAATATCTGCCCATGCCTTTATCGGGTGTTTTTCCCAAGCTTTATAATCACTGGGTTTGCCAAGTATTCTCGCATTCCAGATATGATGAGCGTTTAATATGTGGCTAAAAAGTTCTTCACTTTTATCAGGCACTGTGCCTACTGCTAAACATTGATCAATAATTTTCTTGTTACAGTAAAAATTATAATCGAACAATTCATTAAAAAAAGCATTCATGTTTCCCGCGGAATTAATTATTTAAGTTCTTTGGATGCTTTTAAAAGAAGTTCCTTTGTTGCAATAATACCTGCTTCCTCACTTAGTTCAGAACCTTCGTACTCTACTCCAATATATCCTGTGTAACCCGCATCTTTTACCATTTGAAGCATTTTAACGTAGTCTATTCCAGTATCATAACCTTGCTCGTCAAAATTATTGGATTTGGCACTAACCGCCTTTGCATAAGGCAATAGTTCCTTTACGCCCTTATATTTATCATAAGATTCCAAGCAATCCCAACTATCTGGCTTCCTAGTCATACAGAAATTACCAAAATCTGGAAGCGTACCACAATTATCCATGTTTACCATTTTCATGACTTCTGCATGCAAAGCACCGTTAGAAGACAACCCTCCATGATTTTCTACAAGTATATTAATGTTTTTGGTTTTTGCATAGGTGGCTAATTTTGTAAGTCCGTCTACAGAATTCTTTTTCCACTCCTCTGGGTCGGTGCTTCCATTTAGGTTTACTCGTATGGCATGGCAGCCCATTGCAGCAGCGGCATCAACCCATTTTTTATGTTTTTCTACCGTTTCATTTCTTTCAGCTTCATCTGAAACCGCAAGGTTTCCTTGCCCGTCAATCATGATAAGTACATTTTTTAAACTGTGTTTTTTGGCTTCGGCATTGGATTTCTCCACAAACGCCGCCATAGCTTCTTCGGAGTAATTCGCATCTGAAAGTTCTGGATCATACAATTGACTCACATATTCCAAGCCTTCAAACCCCCAGTTCTTGGCTTTTTCAGCAAAGGAATATGGATCAACACCTTCTTCCCTAATCATTTTATGCATTGACCATTGTGCCAATGATAATTTAAAAAATGGTTCAGCATCAATTGTTTCTTCAACATCAACAGTTGCTTGACTATCTGCCTTCTTGGTTTCTTTGCACGCATAAGTTCCTAACACGATTAGACTTAGTACAAATGTTTTGGTAATAAAATTCTTTATGTTCATAAATCAGTAAATTATTTTGGTTTTAGAATTGATTTTTATTTATAATATGCTTCTTACATAAAAGTTACTGATACTTTAACGTTATAGTAATTTATTCTCATTAAGAATAGCGAATAAATGTATAGAATTAATTTTATATTTAATAAATTTAAGAATTAAACAAATTCCATGAGTAAATTTTATTATAATGAAGAAGCCGAGTCTTACGATGCTATTGTGGTAGGAACGGGGATTAGTGGTGGCTGGGCTGCCAAAGAACTTTGTGAAAAAGGGCTAAAAACTTTGGTGCTTGAACGTGGCCGTATGGTAAAACACATAGAGGATTATGAGACGGCCAATAAAGACCCTTGGGATTTTCCCAATGGTGGCGTAGCGACAAAGGAAATAATAGAACAACAAACCAAACAACACAGAACGGGATACACCACAAGTCAGGCTAGTAGTATGTGGTTTGTGAATGACCTTAAACACCCTTATAACGAAATAAGACGTTTTGATTGGATGCGTGGGTATCACGTAGGCGGGAGGTCGTTGCAATGGGGTAGGCAAAGTTACAGATGGAGCGATATTGATTTCGGAGCTAATAAAAAAGATGGGATAGCAGTGGACTGGCCAGTTCGCTATAAAGACATTGCACCTTGGTATGCCAAAGTTGAGGACTATATTGGAGTTAGTGGAGAAGCATTAAATCTACCTCAATTGCCGGATAGTAATTTTTTACCTCAAATGGATTTGAACTGTGTTGAAGAGGTATTCAAAGATAAAGTGAAAGAAGGATTTGATGGTCGTGCCGTAACGGTTGGTCGTGTAGCCCATATTACTGGGACTAAAAATTTTGACGGTCGTAGTAAATGTCAATATAGAAATAGATGTATAAGAGGTTGTCCTTTTGGAGGATACTTTAGTAGTTTATCATCTACACTTCCTGCTGCTGAAGCAACAGGAAATATGACACTTAGACCGGATTCTATTGTACATGAGGTTATTTATGATGCCGATACCAAAAAAGCAACTGGTGTAAAAGTTATTGATAGAGTAACAAAAGAGACTTTTGAATTTAAGGCAAAGGTAATTTTCCTTTGTGCTTCTGCCATTGCATCAACATCCATTTTAATGCAATCTAAATCGGACCGTTTTCCAAATGGAATGGGTAATGATTCTGATCAATTAGGAAGAAACATTATGGACCACCATTTAGGTGTAGGCGCTTCAGGTAAGTTTGATGGCTTTGATGATAAATATTATAAAGGGAGAAGGCCTAATGGGGTTTATATTCCAAGATTTAGAAATCTCGGCGGTAGTTCTAACAGAACCGATTATAAACGCGGTTTTGGCTACCAAGGTAGAGCAAGTAGAGGTAATTGGGAAGATTCCATTGCAGAACTTTCCCATGGTAAAAACCTCAAAGATGCTATCTTGAAACCAGGAGGATGGACTATGGGTATAGGTGGCTTTGGCGAAGTCTTGCCATACGAAGACAATAGAATGACCTTGGATTATGACAAATTAGACGACTGGGGGCTACCAACAGTAACTTTTGATGCCGATTTACAGGAAAATGAGTTCGCCATGCGAAAAGATATGCAGGAATCTGCTGTTGAAATGTTGGAGAAAGCCGGATTTAAAGATGTTGAAGGACATGATGGACCAACAGGTCTTGGTCTTGGAATTCACGAAATGGGAACTGCCAGAATGGGCAGAGACCGCAAAACATCTGTATTAAACGGAAACAATGCTTTACACGATGTTCCTAATGTGTATGTAACAGATGGTTCATTTATGACCTCTGCATCATGTGTTAACCCATCTTTAACGTATATGGCATTTACTGCCAGGGCCGCAGATCACGCGGTAAAAGAACTTCAAAAAGGAAATATATAATGGATAGAAGAAAAGCACTAAAAAATATGGGAATGGCAATGGGATATACCATTGCAACTCCAACCCTTTTAAGTATTATGCAAAGTTGTAAAGGGGAAACCGTAGCAACTTGGACACCTGAATTTTTTACGGCGACAGAAGGAGGAATACTAACAAAACTAGTAGATGTAATTCTTCCCAAGACAGATACACCTGCAGCATCAGAGGTTCAGGTAGATATTTTCATAGACAGGTTTGCTAAAGATGTCATGGAAAAAGAACAGCAGGATTTTACAAGAATGGCCATGGGCAAATTTACAGACAAAGCATTACAAGATTCTGGCAAAGCCAATATTGAAGATTTAACAGCTGAGGATTTAGAACCTGTTTTGGCCAGCTCGCTTAAATATAGCAAGGAAGATGAAGCCAAAATGTTTGAGTCTATTACTTCTTACAATGAAGCAATGGCAGAAGGACAAACAGCTACCTTAGATGATGAAACATCTAGGTTTGCTTTTGCCAATAATCTTAGAGGCATGACCATTTGGGGTTATAAGACTTCAGAATATATTGGCGAAGAAGTCTTGGCCTATTTACCTGTTCCTGGCGAATATATTTCATGTGGTGATACACAAGAGCTTACCAGTGGTAAAGCTTGGTCTCTATAACTATGGAAAGACGAAAATTTATTAAAAACACAGCCCTTACCGGAGGATTATTATCCACTGGTGGGGCTTTTTCTTATGCCTCAACAAAAAAGGAACTATCCTTAGGGT
>CBFIGW010000110.1:0-10815 GCA_965662155.1 Maribacter sp.
CATATACTTTTTTCGTAACATAATCGTCTCTGTTTAATGTGTTATTAATTATTCAAAAAACGGTATTCCTTCCGGAGCATATTTTCGCATGGCATCTTCATTGATGTCTACTCCAATACCTGGTTTTTCTGAAACGGTAACAAAACTATCCTTAACCCAGTCCCCCTCGTCATAAGTAACGATTTCCTTAAACATCGGATCGGTATGGAAATAGGATTGCCATTCCATTAAATGGAAATTGGGCACAGTGACACAAACATGTGCGCAAGCCATGGCACCCAAGAAAGAAGCAACCATATGCGGTGAGAAGGGAACATAGTAAAGATTAGCTAAGTTCGCTATACGTTGACCTTCACCAAGACCTCCACATTTTTGAAGGTCGGGCATAATAATATCTACGCCATTGTCCAACAACTGTTTAAATCCGTGACCTAAATACACATTTTCTCCTGCAGAAATTGGCGTACTGGTTTCTTCGGTAAGGGTTTTAAAGGCATCAAAATTTTCAGCAGGAATTGGTTCCTCCAACCAAGTCAGGTTTAAATCTTCCACCTTTTTTGCAATGGTCTGGGCCGTAACATGATCATATCGCCCGTGCATATCAACACAAAGGTCTATTTTAGGGCCAACGGCTTCCCTTACTGCAGCAAGTTGGTCATACATTCTTATGATTTCCCCTGGACTAGCGGTCCAATTATATGGATCATATTTATCCGGGTCACTGGCATAGTCCAAATCAAATTTTAATGCGTTAAAGCCCCAATTGCTTATGGCATCCTTGGCCGCAGTAGCAAAATCTTCCGGTGACGGGAAACGAACTCGATACAGGGCCGTGTCACAATAAACGCGGACTTTATCCCTAAATTTCCCTCCTAATAATTTATAAACAGGCAAGTCCAAAGCTTTGCCCGCCAAATCCCATAAAGCAGTTTCTATAGCAGAAAGAACAGCTACGTAAGTACCTGACTGTGCACCACCGAAATGACCTGCACGACGAATATCTTCAAATATTTTATGAACATTGAACGGACTTTGGTCTTTTAACCTACGTCCGAACCTTTGTACAAGATGATAGGTCCCTGGAACGGCATCAACTCCTTCTCCACAACCATAAATTCCTTGATTGGTATATATTTTTACGAACAGACCACTACCACGGCGGATAAAACCACATTTTACATCGGTAATCTTTAAATCAGAGGGTGAAGAAAGTTTAGGGTTTTTGTCAATAGCCGTTACGTACTCGCTACCATAGGTACTTGAAACGATACCCAAACCGGCACCGGCCATTAACGATTTTGATATAAAAGATCTTCTTGAATTTTTCATTGGTTCTTTTAATTATTGTTAATATGATTTAGTAATATTTTAATTAGCTTCCACAACGCTGGGTTCTCTCTTGGTAGTTTTTCCATGCCAATAAGAGGCAAGCATGGATCCTGTAATATTCATCAACGGACCAAAAACGGCAGGAGCCAACCCCATAGTTGCTATTTTTCCAAGGCTGTTCGCTATACCCGAAGCTAAACCTGCATTCTGCATACCTACTTCAATGGCAATTGTTCTTGAATCTTCCTCTGTCATTTTGAACAGTCTGGCATACCAGTATCCCAGTAAATAGCCAAAAAAGTTATGTATAAGTACTAGTAACATTAGAATACCTCCTATTTCTAATAGGCTATCCCTACCTGCCGCAGTGATAATTGTAATAATTAGTCCGATAGCCAGCATGGAAATTAATGGCATAGCCTTACTTAACCACTTTACGCTATTACCGAATATTTTATTGAAAAGTAGACCGGCACCAATAGGTATTATAATCATTTTAACGATACTCCACATCATTGCAAGGACATCAATCTCTACAAATTCGCCGGCAAACAGCTTCATCATTAAAGGTGTTAAAAAAGGCGCAAGTAACGTAGCCAACGAAGTAATGGTAATAGACAGGGCAACATTGGCATTAGCCAAAAATGCCATTACGTTGGATGCCACACCACTGGGCGAACATCCGATAAGTACAATTCCGGCCGCAATTTCTGGCGGGAAATTACTTATTTGGGCCAAACAATACCCCACTATAGGCATTACGATCAGTTGTGCCGAAACCCCGATAAAAACTCCCTTAGGCGATTGGAATACCGCTTCAAAATCTTTAATACTCATTGTAGTCCCCATACCGAACATGATTACCTGTATTAAAGGTATAATCAAAACCGTGTACTTAAAATCACCAAAATTGGTAAAATAGGAAGGGTAGTATAAAGCTGCGGCAACACCCGTAAATATCATCGTGGTGAATATTAATCCCTTCATTTTTGTATAGCCATTGAAACCAATTGCCAACAAAGCAAAAAAACCAAGAACAAAAAGTCCGGCTTTGTCTATGTTTCCAGTAAAAATCATACCGGTAATTATTAAAAACAAAAGGCTAGCCAAGCCTAAAGAAATTGAATAGATATTTAGTTTTCCCAAGAGTTTACGTATTAGAGTTTATATGCTTGTCTAGCCAATAATTTCCATTGACCTTTCTTTTTAAAAATCAAAAGACAGCCAATCCTTACATCAGCTGGGTTACCATCGTTGGTTCCTTTAGCTTCGAATATATGACGCACAACCCCTACTTTACCTGAAATTGAAATCGTTTGATCCATAGGTGTAATGTCCGTAAACTGAAATGCCCCGTTCAATACACCATCAACATATTCAGCCTTATTTTCTATAGTACCACTTGAATGTCCATAGGTTAATTTATCCATTGTCAAATTCTGCAATATGCTTTTTTCCTTATCTACCATTGCCTTATATAGTTCTGCGACCGTTTCTTCTATTTTGGCAACATTTTTAGCCTTGTTTTGTGCTGATAAAGACGAAAAACAGAAGATGCTGACCATGGTAATAAGGACTGCCGTTCTTAATAGCATTGGTGAATTAATAAATTTCTTATTGTTCATTTTTTAATCGTATTGATTATTGGTTGTTTCTAGACGCCATATAATCGTTTAGTTCCTTTCTGGTCATGGGCAGTTTGCTATCCGGATAGGATTTTAACCAATTTTCAAAATCAGCATTGATCTCATCAGTCCACCGAGTATCAATTTGGCCTGCTGTATATTTTTTTTCACGTAATCTCTGGAATCCAAAAAGGTCCCTTAAACCAACAATTTCGGAAGAAAGCACCAATTCTGAAGCCAAGTATGACGGTATAAATACGGTCCCATGCCTATTGGCCAGCACAACATCCCCAGGCAAAACCGTTGCCCTACCAATACGGATGGGTATATTTATGGCCGTCAACATTTGTTCCTGTAGATAAGAAGGGTCAGCACCCTTATGCCAACCATTAAAACCCTCGATATTCAACAGGCCTGCAACATCCCTAACGCCGCCATCAAAAATGACCCCGTTTTGGGAATTGGTATAAATGGCATTTCCCAGATTGGAACCTATTAATGTGCCGTCAATAATTCTTCCGTAGCCATCTGCAACATATACATCCCCGGGGACCAATTGTTGGATCGGCCATGAATTACTTCCGCCTATGGTATCCCTATTTTCTTTGGCTCCTTTTAATTTTATCAATTTTTGATAGTCGGGCCTTAATGGCATGTATTGAGCTGTTACTACTCGCCCCGTCATAACACTATCCGGGTGTATAATTTCCCATTCCCCTTCATACTGATTATTGTACCCTTTTCTTCGTAGATATCCCCATGCTTCCTCTATCTGAATATTCTTCATTCTTTTCAACAGGGCATCCGAGACTTTGGGCCTCCCGTCCTTGAAGCGCTCTCCTTTCCATTCTGAGGTGAGTTCCTTAATATATTCGGCTGAGCCCGTCACACCTTGGGAAATACCCTTATACCCAAAAACCAGGCAGGTCAGGGTAATTATTATTGTAAATTTTTTCATTTCTAGTTTTATTAAAGTTTTTGTTAGTTAAATATTCTGAAATTTTAGCTGATAATATTATTTAAAGTAAGGAACTCCCTCATTATTAAAGGAATTCTAAAGCCTAACTCAAGCTATCATAAAATCTTGCTTCAAAAAACACATGGGGCAATATTCATACTTAAACATTATGTTTCTGGTAAATTTCCTTAACTGTACGTTCTATCATGTGACCTTAATTCGTTCCATTCCTCTGTGGATTTAAAGAAAGTTTTATCCGAAGAATGCAAATGCGCTTTGACCACTTCTTCATCCAACTCGATACCCAAACCAGGTGCCGTAAGTGGTACGGTAGCAAAACCTTTATCGATCATTTTGAAACCTCCTACTGTTTTCACCAAACTTTCCCACCAAGGCACATCGACAGAGTGATGCTCCAATGCCAAAAAGTTTTGGGTAGCCGCAGCACAGTGTACATTGGCCATAAAAGAAACCGGGGTACCCGCCTGATGCATAGCCATTGCTATGCCATGTTCTTCAGCGTAATCACCGATTCTTTTTGTTTCCAAAAGCCCTCCAGAGGAGGCCAAATCTGGATGAACGATATCTACCGCCCTATCATGGATAAGTGGCAAAAAATCCTTTAACAAATAAATATCTTCGCCAGTTGTAGTTGGCGTCTCAATAGCATCGGTAATGGTTCTCCATTGCTCATTATACTGCCAAGGCACCATATCCTCAAACCAAGCCAATCTATACTTATCCAAGGCTTTTGCCAAACGGATTCCATTATTCAAATCAAAATGTCCATAATGATCAGTAGAAATTGGAATTTCATAGCCGACCATATTACGCACATCTTCTACCACTTGCTGTAATTCTTCCAGACCTTTATCCGTAATTTGAATTTGGGTAAAAGGGTGCATGGTATTTCCATAACTCATAAAATTTCGCCTGTCTCCCCATTGGTTCAAATTTCCCTTTGCATCTTCCCAAAATTTTCCGTTGACAACCGTGCCAGGTTTACCTTTCAGTTCACCAATAGAAACATCCATTTTTAGCCAAGTGTAGCCTTGTTCATTTACCCTGAAGTCAATTAATCTTTTTTGTTCTTCTGGAGACGATGCTTCCGGAGTATCGGCGTATAGTCTTACCTTGTCCCTATATCTCCCCCCAAGCAATTGCCAAGCTGGAACATTATATGCTTTGCCGCAAATATCCCAAAGGGCCATTTCAACCGCACAGACACCACCGGCCTGCCTTGCTGGTCCGCCGAATTGTTTAATGCTTTTGAATATCTTTTCTACATTACAGGGATTTTTGCCTAAAATGCGACTTTTCAGAAATAGCGCATACCGAACATCCGCTGCGTCCCTTACCTCACCAAGTCCGTAAATACCTTGATTGGTTTCAATCTTAATAATAGCCGTACCGCCCATTACATTCGTTAGGGCATACCGCATATCGGTAATTTTAAGTTCGGAAGGTGCGGACATACGACTTACCTTGGATGTGGTCTGGGCTATGGTATCTTCAATGCTCAATCCCATCATGCCAGTCATCGCCATTCCTCCTAAGGCTGTCTTTTTTAGAAAATTTCTTCGGTTTTCTTTCGTCTTTGGATTATCCGCTTCTTGTTTTCTCAAAACCATATAAGCCTCGTCCTCCGACTTAAACTTTTCAGTTATTGTTTTTAAAGTGTTTTTCATATTGATAATTTTTATGGAGGTTCTACTCTTGGGAATTTTTGAATTTTAAATAAAATCCGGGCTTTATATTGGTTTTTCAACCAGTTCAATATTTAAAATTTAAATTATCTATTGATTGACTTTGAACATATTTTTATGGTATTACCCAAATTTCGACTAAATGTTTTAAGATTAATAGGATACATGTTGCTTCAAATATCAATTTTGAAGCATATGTAGAATTTTGGTGTTGTGAAATCAGAAATATTTTGATTTCATCACTATATTTTTGGAATATAATTAGTTTTTGTTAAAATAACTACCATATTCTTTTTATTCAAAAAAAATATTATCAATATGATAATCCAACAAATGAAAACCATATAGGAAATTTATACTTTCATCTTACTATGAAGGATTGAAGAATACAATAAACCTATTTAGGCATTTTCAATGGGTTATTCTTTATAGTTTCTAACTATTTGAACTGATAAATGCCCAGGAAATCACCGATATTTTTAAAGATTTGGGATAACCAATAACCCATCGCGATGTTGCTACTTTTGTTCAGTATGACAAAGGCCTTTTCTGGATAGGCACCTACGGCGTTAGACTCAACAAACACAAATGTATAAATCTTGTTACCTACAAACAGGAAGGCGAACACGACAACGTTAAACAGGTTACTTTTTATAAAGGGGGCAATGCCGATTACTATAGAGGTGGCAAAACTATTTTTGAAACCGTTTATGACAAACTATTAGTAGGTTCCATAGCTAATGCGCTATTTGAAATGGATGTACAGACTTTAAAAGGAAATCCGGTACCGATAGGCAATCCTGTTTCATTCCAATTATTAAACACTGGTTACCAACGGAATATTAAATTAAATTCGTCAATAAAATAATACTTTTATATTCAACACTTAACAAACCAGCGATAGACCGATTTGTTTTTATTTTTACAATAATTGTATTGAATTAACATAATTTACATTAATTCAACCAAATGATTTTAAACCGTTTTTAATTACATTAAACAGTATATTTTTGATACACAAGTAACTAAAACAAATTAGCTGAAATTTAGGACTTAGAAGATTTTTACATCTTATAAATTGTTAGTGACAATATGATGATGTGCATAAAATCTATTAGGTAAGGGATTTATATATATAAGACCACGTTTAACCAGATAATATCAAATATGGAAATAAATGAAATAATTCCCACGATGGGATTAGAAGGCACATGGATCGGAAGGTGCTATATCCCTAAAAAAATGGCCTATCGAAATGTGGAAGGCCCTCATGTGATATGGGTACATCAAAATAAGGTGTTTGATTTATCCCATTATTTTAAGTCCACTAGCGAACTCATCAATACCCCCAATTACAAGTCATATCTAACGGAGGACGACGCCAACATTAAACAGGTATGTTCTTTAACCATGCTTTTGGAAAATTCAATTCACTATCAAAAGGACGCCACCAAACCCTTTTTGTTGGCCCCTAATGACACACAAGCTGTTAAGGCTTGTGGGGTAACCTTTATTCAAAGCCTTTTGGAACGTGTCATTGAAGAAAAAGCCAAAGGAGAACCACAACTGGCACTTCAAATACGGGATGAAATTACTTTAACAATTGGAGAGGGACTTAGTAATGTCAAGCCTGGATCGCCCCATGCCATGAAGTTGAAAGAGGAATTGAAGAAAAGGGGAATTTGGTCACAATATTTAGAAGTAGGTATTGGTCCGGATGCTGAAGTTTTTACAAAAGGGCAACCTTTTTCATCTGTTGGTTTCGGTTCGGAAGTTGGGGTACACAGTGAGTCAGGATGGAACAATCCAGAACCTGAGGTGGTACTTGTGGTTTCAAATTCGGGTCAGATTTTAGGGGCAACCTTGGGTAACGATGTTAACTTAAGGGATTTTGAAGGACGAAGTGCATTGCTGTTGGGGGAGGCCAAAGATCAAAATGGATCTTGTGCTATAGGTCCGCTATTTCGAATGTTCGATGATAGCTTTACCTTAAACGACGTTAAAACCTCGAGAGTAGCCTTGACCATTGAGGGCTCGGACGGCTTTCGTCTGGAAGATTCCTCAGACATGGGAGAAATTAGCAGATCACCAGAAGATTTAGTCGCACAAGTATTAAGCGAACACCATCAATATCCCGATGGATTCGTACTGTTCTGTGGTACGATGTTCGCTCCGACTTTAGATCGAGATAAACAAGGGATGGGCTTTACCCATAAACCCAATGACAAGGTTACTATTTCGGCACCAAAATTGGGTAAATTGATTAATTGGGTGAACTATGCCGATAAAATTCCGCAATGGACCTTCGGAATTAATGCTTTTGTCAACTATACAATAAAGAGGTCTAAAAATATGAGTTAAATCTTATTGCTAAAAAGGAATGTAACCTGAAAAAAATGGAAGATGAATTTTCTCGAAAGCTCATGGTTAGTAATCCAGAGGAAATTTATACCGCAACCGAAATAACCGGTTTCGAATGGAAACCAATTCTAAAAAACGATTACCTCAAAACGGATATTCTCAATAAAAGCAAATCTGCATGTAACAAATAAATTAAATTTGAAAACTGGAGGTGCAGTATTTTCACTCAACAAATAGCTGTATGACCTATATGACCGTTGAACCCAAATTAAGCATTAAAAATATTCTTCTTCCTAAAGCCACCGTCACAACTACTATGACCAGTACTTATAATAATATCTATAGGGTGAGTCAGCACCTAATATAATTAGTAGTTACTGGTTATCGACAAGTTGTATAAAGTTCATTCTATTCTATTACACAATGTAGGATAGTTAAACTCTCAGTAAACTTTGAACAACTTCTTCTTAAAGTGACCTAGGTTACTGTACGCCTTGTTGCCTTTCCATAATTTTGTTACAAATATGTTATAAATGTCTAAAATTGTAATCTTAGGTGCAGGTATAGCAGGGCACGTGGCCGCTTCCCACCTACGCAGAAAACTACCTAAAAAACATGAGGTTGTTGTTGTTTCACCAAACAGCAATTACCAATGGATTCCCTCAAATATTTGGGTAGGAATAGGTAGAATGGAATCCAAGCAAATCTTATTTCCATTGGCACCTTTATATAAAAAGAAAGGCATTGGTTATAAACAGGCAAAAGCACTTGCATTTCATCCTGAAGGTGATAGTACCGAAGAAAAACCCTATGTCCTAACAGAATATGTCACAGGAGAAAACAAAGGCCAGCAAGAAAAAGTAACTTACGACTATTTGATTAATGCCACTGGCCCAAAACTCAATTTTGAAGCTACGGAGGGTTTAAAACCCGGCGAAAACAAAGCTTATTCAGTCTGTACTTATAGTCATGCAGAGCATGCATGGGAGGCATTGGAAAAACAGATTGAACTTATGAAGAAAGGCGAAAAAGTAAAAATCTTGATTGGCACAGGTCATGGCACCTCTACCTGCCAAGGTGCCGCCTTTGAATATATATTAAACGTTGAGAAAGAACTTTGTAAGCATGGAGTTAGGGACAAAGCTGAAGTTACTTGGATTTCCAATGAATATGAACTAGGCGATTTTGGCATGGATGGCATGTTGATGAGCTATGGAAACAACAATATGAAGTCCAGTGATATGGTTGAAATGGTCTTCGAAGACAGAGGGATTAAATGGATTCTAGGTGCTGGAGTAAACAAAATTGAAGATGGTTTAGCGCATTATGAAACGCTTGATGGTGAATTCAAAACTGAAACCTATGATTTTGCCATGTTAATCCCGGCATTCTCAGGTCATGGTTTTAAAGCTTTCGATAAAAACGAAAATGACATCACGGATAAACTCTTTAAAGGATTTATGATTGTTGATGCTGACTATACACCGAAACCTTATGAAGAATGGTCGGTTCAAGATTGGCCAGAGACCTATCAAAATCCTAGTTATCAGAACATTTTTGCACCAGGTATTGCCTTTGCCCCACCGCATCCAATTTCAAAACCCAGAAAAAGTAAAAATGGTACCGTAATATCACCTGCACCACCTCGTACGGGTATGCCCTCTGGCATAACAGCCAAGCTTGTAGCGGATAATATTATTGACACCATTAAAAAAGGAAAGGATATCTCTTTACATCATAAAGGGTCTTTAGGCAATATGGGAGCGGCATGTATTGCCTCTGCTGGTTTTGGTATGCTCGAAGGAAGTGGTATCAGTATTACCACCTACCCTATTGTTCCAGATTATAAAAAATACCCTGAGACTCACGGTCGAAAATTGGGAAAAACCTTTGGAGATATAGGTTTGGCCGGGCACTGGTTAAAATTGGCCTTGCACTATGCATTCTTATACAAAGCAAAGCTGAAACCATTTTGGTGGTTAATTCCTGAATAAGGAATCAAACTTAGCAAGGGAGATTCCGAAATAGGGAATCAAACTTAGCAAGGGAGATTGCAGCATAGTTGAACAAAATATTAGAAAATAACATCATGGAAAGAATATCAAAGAAACAAAAACGTCGTATGCAGAACCCTTTTATCCAGTTCTTCAAGTTTATCTACTTAAGTATAAAAATAATGATAGTAGTTGCTGGTGGACACGGTGGTACTAGAGAATTATTAACTAAAAAAGATGTATGATGAAATACTTCAAACACTCTTTATTACTAATTCTGGTTTCACTTGTTTTCACATCTTGCGAAAAAACCCTTCAAAAATGAATTGTAATATCTTTTCATTGATATTTGAGCATATTTTTTTTGGTATTCTTTAAATTTCGGTCAAATGCACTAAGCCAAATAGGAGACATGTTGCTTGTCATATCAATTTTGAAGCTTCAACACGAATTTCAATGGTTTAAGATTCAACTTTCATTTGTTTTATCACTTTATTTTAGGAATATAATTAGTTTTTAAAAATTACTTTACCATTTTCACTTTAATTCTACTCGGAAAACAAGCATATGGCATTTTAACCCAAGTAAACCTTGCAAAAAAAATTATATTAGTACCTTAATATTTGGACATGATAGATATTAGGGACATATTTGGTTCATATAAATGGCACATATTATATGTTCTATTCCTATTTCAAACCGTAACCGCTCAGCAAAGCACTTATACCTTTGAGGATTTAGGGGGGGAGCCAATAACCCAGCGCGCTGTTTCTACTATAATTCAAGATGATAAAGGCCTCATCTGGATGGGCACCTACGGCGTTGGACTCAACAAATACAAC
>CBFIGW010000111.1:0-10798 GCA_965662155.1 Maribacter sp.
TAATTTATCCAGCACATATACCATGGATTTTGGGGTGAACAAATTATATCTAGATAGCCCAGAGCCATCGACCCATCGTGGTTTCTGGGGTAAATCTGCCAATTCGTTTTTAAGAATATAATCTATGGCATTGACCGTTTTTAGCGTATCGGTTATTTGTAATGCAGAAAGCAATAACAATTGTTCTGCAATAAAATTATCACTCTCATGCATCAGTCGCACATAAAGGGAATCTGTGTGTATGCCCTTTAACGTAGATTTTGGTCCAGAAGGCATCGAATCAATGAGCGTTATATCTTTTTTTAAAAGATTCTGAAGTAAGTTATGTGTAGTATTGGTATTCGCTATAAACGGAACTTCCAATGTATCGGTTCGCGTTGCTTCAAAATAAAACCTATTCTTATTTAGATCTCGATTATATTCATTTTTATTGAGTACAACACTATCTTTAAAATAGCTGGGAGAAATATTCCAGTCTGGTGTACTTGAGATGTTAACAACGTTGCCATAAATGGGAAAGGCATTTCGTTCAGGAGAGTAATACCAATGGTAGTCATCCCATGACCATCCTGGACCCAATTTGGCATCCATAAAATTATTCGGGTAAAAGGCTAGATTTTTATGGGTCTTTAAAAAATTATAAGCCGAACTATCTTTTAAAAAAGGATGTAAAAAAGAAGGGTCTCCCGTACCTTCAAAAAATAAGGTGTCCTTTTTTATACTATACTTTAAAGCAGGAATATTGGTTGGTAAGGTTCTTAATGCGGTATATAAGGTAAATATCTTGGTATTACTTGCAGGAGTAAAGTACTTATTGCTATTAAGGTTGTAAAGGGTGTCCTTGGTTTCTGGATGAACTACCAATAGCCCGTTAAACTGGTTGGTATAGAAACTAGATTCAAATTCCTGATTAATCTTTTTTATGATATGTTTTTTGCTGGATGCACAACTTATTGATATTGAAATAATTAGTGCGTAGGTGCAAATTTTATAGGCTTTTTTAGACATATGGTAATCATTGTTGGAAGTGCTGTGGTTGTTGTGCATTAAAAGTAGTGAAATTTTAAAATATCATTTAAAATTGCCTTTTAACATTTTGTAAGTTTTTTTAACTTTTTGCTTGCAATATTAACCCACTATTTCTGTTTAAATTTATAACACAACTAATTAATAATTAAAGTACACATGGCTAGAACAATGCTGGAGTATAGTAAAACTGTGCTCAAGAAAGTGAGTTTTGACGCTAAACTATTTTACAAGGAACTGAAGAAGGCACTTGTAAGATTACTGCCGGAAGAGGCAGAGGAATTAAAACTTTGGTTGGAACAATTTGTGTTAGATAAACCTGAGCTCCAACAAAGTTTACTTTATTTAAAGAGTTAGTAAAAAGGCCACATTAAAGTGGCCTTTTTTTTATGCTTAAAAGCAACCAAATTGCATTTTGATTATCTTAAAAATAAAAATGCGATTCATATTATTTTCCTTTTTGTTTGTGCTTTTCTTTGGTTGTGAAAATTCTGATAATGTTATTTTAATAAATCCAGAACTTTCTGAAATTGTAGGGAAATGGCAAATCAATAGATATCAATATAGTATTGGCGGCCCTCCAATTTGGGAAGATGCGAATACTAAAACCGTTTTAGAATTTAATAACGATCTTACTTTTGCAATAACAAGTAATGTGCCCTTAGATGTTAAAACAGGAGTTTTTAGTTTGCAAAACGATACTTTGATCAGAGTTTATAGTGATGACGATGAGAAAATTGAATACACTTCTAAAATGACGTTAAATGATCAAACTTTAACTTTGGTACCTGTAAGCCCATATATTTGTATAGAAGGCTGTGCAACCGAGTATAACAAAATAGACTAAATTATTTGGAAATAGGACTTATGATCTTAACGTCTTGGAATGCGATTGCACCCCTAACCACACTAGAAATTACATCTTGTAACGCTTCTGTAATCTGAATTTTAAGTTCGCTCTTGTGGTAAATTAAACTCACTTCCCTTGCGGGCGAGGGATCTTTAAAATACTTTAAGTTGTTTTTCTTTTCCTTGTCCAGTTCTAAAGTGTTCAAAAAAGGAAGCAAAGTCATTCCCAGGCCTTCATTAGCAAGGTTAATAAGCGTTTCAAAACTACCACTTTGTAATTCAAAATGATCCTCACCTATTTTTTTTGGTGTTTTACAAAGGTTTAAAACACCTTCACGAAAGCAATGCCCATCCTGTAATAGCAGAATATCCGATACATCTAAATCCTCTGGCACTAATTGTTTAGAGGAACTTAGTCTATGTCCATTAGGAACATAGCCCACAAATGGTTCGTAATACAATGGCCTTTCCACAATATATTCAATTTCCAAAGGTGTGGCTGCTATTGCAGCATCTATATGACCGTCTTGTATATTTCTAATTAAATTTTCAGTGCTCTGTTCCTTAATAATAAGGTTGACTTTAGGGTATTTATTTATAAAATTCTTTAAAAACATAGGTAATAAGGTCGGCATAATCGTAGGAATTATACCTAAAGTGTAGTCACCTCCAATAAACCCTTTTTCCTGGTCTACGATATCCTTGATTCTTTCTGCCTCATTAACAATATTTTTGGCCTGAGCAACAATTTTTTTACCAACTTCGGTAACAGAAATGGGTTTTTTGCTTCGGTCAAAAATTAATATATCCAACTCATCTTCAAGCTTTTGCACTTGCATACTTAAAGTAGGTTGTGTAACAAAACTTTTCTCGGCGGCAAGCGTGAAATTTTTATGCTCGGCTACCGCTAAAACGTACTGTAATTGGGTAATAGTCATTTCTATGATTTAGCGTTATAAAGGTATTAAAAGCATCAATAAAACTTATGATAAACATCATATTAATTCTGTAATCTTATAGTTAATTATGCGACATAGTAATTATGAATTTTAAAACTTAATTTATGAAACTAAATAGTATAGGCTTAGACGCCCATAAAGCAAGGAGTATTGGCACAGACCTTAATGTTCTGCTTGCTAATTTTCAGAGGTATTACCAAAACTTGCGGGGCATACATTGGAATATAAAGGGCAAACGTTTTTTTGATTTACACGTAAAATTTGAGGAGTTGTACAACGATGCAAATATGAAGGTAGATATGATTGCAGAACGAGTATTAACATTAGGCGGTGTTCCTTATCATACTTTTGAGGATTACAGCGATAATTCTACGGTTCCGGTTGGGAAAAATATTAGCAAAGATGAGGAGGCCATTCAATTAATTGTTGATTCCTTAAAAGAATTGTTATTGATCGAAAGGAAAATTTTAAACAGTTCTGACGATGCAAAAGATGAGGGCACCAATTCCATGATGAGCGATTTTATTACAGAACAAGAAAAAACCGTATGGATGATGAAGGATTGGTTGGCCGAATATATTTGATTTTATAAGTTTAGTATTCTTGGAAATTATTTGTGTTTATAATTTTAAGTATGGGTACCGATATAATATAGCTTTTATTAAAACGACAAGGCTTCCAATATTGGAAGCCTTGTCGTTTTTTGATTGATGATTAATTTTAAAACCGAATTCTAACTTCTAAGTCCGTATCCGCTACTTCAAATTTGGAAGCCTCAAAGCTAGGTGGTCCATATACCATATCACCAGAAGTGGCAAAACTCTCTTTTGGCATACCGTTGGCATCAAAATCCATTCGGTTATTTTCATTTTTATCATGCAAGAATATCAATGCGAAAGTACCTGGAGTAACATTATTAAAAGTGATGCGCTGTTCGCCTGTTAAAGCTTCTATAGCCGTGTTTTGTATTCCGGGACCTTTCATAAAGGTTTCCTGTGTATGTATTGATCCTACTATTTTCCCCTCATTAGAAAGTACGTTTTCTATTATCACTGTAACGTCAACTCCTGTTGCGTCTTGTGCTTGTGATACCATTGTGGTGAATACCAATCCTAAAATAAGTACTAATTTTTTCATGTGTTTATTTTTTAATAGTTATTGAATGATTCAAAATTCCGTAGAAAGTCCGTCTTTGAAAAAATCAAAATACCCAACTGTAGAATACATGCCTTGAATTGTAATTGAAAAACGCGAATACATTTCAGGCTATGAATTCAACGGTTCGGTGAGATGTTTTGGTTTACGATGTTAAAGGCATCCAATTTTGTATCGTAGAATCAACAATCAGAAAACATGAAATCATTTTTAACAACCATCACCTTACTTATTGCATCAATCACCTTTGGGCAGTCCGTAATCTCTGGAACCGTTCATGACGGTGAAAACAATCCTGTAGAAGGTGCCAATGTATATTTAGAAGGAACCTATGACGGTGCTTCCACAGACGAAAACGGAACGTTTCGTTTTGAAACTACGGAGACGGGAACACAGAATCTAATCGTATCCATGATAGCCTTTGAAACCTATATGCAGGCGGGAGATGTCTCTTATTTATCCGATTTGAAAATCACGTTACGAGAAGCGTTAAACCAATTGAACGGGGTTACTTTGACCGCAGGTAGTTTTCAGGCAGGGGATAACTCCAAGGTATCCGTTCTAAAACCTTTGGATATTGTAACTACAGCAGGAGCAGCAGGGGATTTCGTTGGTGCTTTGCAAACACTACCGGGAACTTCTAGGGTAAGTGAAGATGGCCGACTTTTTGTTCGTGGTGGGCAAGCAGGGGAGACACAGGTTTTTATTGATGGCCTACGTGTTTTTCAGCCTTTTAACGCCACGGCCAATAATATTCCCACTCGAGGTCGTTTTTCGCCCTTTTTGTTTAAAGGAATCACCTTTAGTACTGGCGGGTATTCCGCTGAGTACGGACAGGCGTTGTCTAGTGTACTTTTATTGAACACAACCGATGAACCCGACCAAGAAAAGACAGATATCTCTGTACTCTCTGTAGGTGGCGGTCTTGGTAAAACGGAAATCTGGGGCAAGAAATCCCTGAGTGTAAATGCACAATACATCAATTTGGGGCCATACCAGTGGATTATTCCCAACAATCAGGGCACGCGATGGAACAAACCTTACGAGTCAATCTCTGGGGAGACGGTTTTTAGAAGCATTACGGATAAAGGTATTTTTAAATTCTATGCGGGTTTCAATCAGGCAAACCTGGATTTGGACCAAGAGGATATCAATTTTGAAGATTTTGTCAATTTCCGTTTAAAAAACAGCAACCTGTATGCGAACACGTCCTATAAACATTTCTTTGACAAGGAATGGACCGTGAGCGCAGGAGCCAGTATTTCCTCTGATAGAAATGACATTGGTTTTGAAGCCAATTCTATTGACGCCAACGAAACTGCCGGGCATCTAAAAATGAAGGTCAAGAAAACGTTCAGTAACCGATTTCAATTGAATTTTGGAGCCGAACATTTTATCACGGATTATCATGAAGGATTTGTCGCTCCGGATGGTTTTTCATTTAATTCTGGTTTTCAGGATAATTTGAGTGCCAGCTTTGTGGAAGCCGATATATTCTTTAACAACAAGTTTGCCATGAAACTAGGGGTACGAGGAGAGCATTCCAGTTTTTTGAACGATTATAATATAGCGCCAAGAATGTCGCTAGCATACAAAAGCAGTGAAAATGGTCAATTCTCGTTGGCCTACGGTGATTTTTATCAGAATCCTTTAAGCGAATCCTTAAAGTTTGACCAAAGCCTAGATTTTGAAAAGACTTCACATTATATCTTGAACTATCAATATTTATCCAATGGAAAAACATTCAGGGCAGAAGCCTATTTTAAGGACTATGATGCACTGGTGAAATTTGATACCGAAATGCCCCAGTTCAATTCCGAATTCAACAATACGGGAAGCGGCTACGCATCTGGAATAGATATTTTTTGGCGCGACAATAAAAGCATTAAAAATTTGGATTATTGGGTGTCGTATTCCTATTTGAACACAAAACGGGACTATCGCGACTTTCAAGAAAAGGCCACGCCAAATTTTGCGCCCGCGCATAGCCTTTCGCTGGTTACCAAATATTGGGTGGACGACTGGCGTTCACAGATTGGGGTTTCTTATAATTATGGTTCCGGCAGGCCTTACGACAACCCCAATACTCCTGAATTTTTGGCCGAAAAAACAAAACCGTTCAATAGTCTTAATGTAAATTGGGCCTATCTAATTTCTCAGCAGAAAATACTGTTTTTTTCTTTGAGTAATATCACAGGATTCAAAAACGTAAACGGCTATCAGTATGCCAATAATCCCAATATGGATGGTATTTTTGAAAGACGTGCCATACGGCCAACGGCAGATGCTTTCTTTGTGATAGGTTTCTTTTGGACCATTAGTGATGACAAGAACAGTAATCAGTTGGATGATCTTTAAGCCGTATTATTCATTGGTCCATTATTATGAATCGGTTTACTACTGTAATAGATTTTCTAATGGATAAAGGGTTTTAATTAAAACATCGCCTGGAAACATAATAATCCAATCCAAATTTTCCAGAACCAAACCCTTGGTAAAATAGTCCGACACAGAAAAAAATAAAAGTTGCCAAAATATTCCAACTACTATCCCATTCTCTAAAAAGTATGGTTAAAAACATGGTCATAACCAAAAAAAAGGATGTCATTCTAGTGTTAAAACCAATAATTAGTAATAATCCACCTATGCCCATTGATATAATGGCAGACGAACTAAAAATATATGGCATTATATCAAATGGAGGTCCAAAATCTACCACATGCCTAACAAATTCAGGATTAATCTCAAATAATTTAAGGTTAAGGTGGGTTGGGGACCAAGGGGTTCCTATGTTATCCGGTGTATATACAAAGATTAACAAATAGCCGGCAATTAGCCTTGGTAAAAGAATAATTAGGTTAATTATTACCCCATCTAATCGGTATGGCGTTATAATCTTTTTTAGAAATGTTGATACTAAACACATTTGAACACATAAGTTTTGGTGAATTGGTTAGGTACTTAAATTTAAGAAAAATTTAAGAATATTTTAAATTTTGCCCAGTAAAAACCACCCAATGGGGTCGTTTTTTAATAATCATCTTATATAAAGAATTTGTAAACCAATTTAAGGTGTTGTTTTTTGGTAATAAATTTTATTTCCAATGTAAAATCCACGATGTTTAGGGTCAAATTATTGAATAAGAAAAGACTACATAGAAATGGATAGTTTTGGACACCAAAGACAAACACTATTACATATTACTCTGCGGGTGTACCGTACCATTTTGCAATAATATTCTCCGCAGGTTTAAACCTGGGGGAAAAATCTTGGTCGGTGTCCGTACTTTCTATGGTTGTCCGATTGTGCCATTGCCAAATATAGGTGCCTGCAATCCAAGGTTGGTTCCAGGTTTTTTTAAAGAGGGCCTCAAATGCCAATTGTTGTGTTCTATTCGATTTTTTCTTAGTGAACTTTCCAAAAAATGTATCCCATTCCCAAGGTTTTATGGTGGCATTTGCCATACTCCTATAGCCTACTTCCGTAAATAAAATAGGTTTGCTATGTTCTTCATGAAAAGCTTTTATCGTTTTTAAATGTTTGTCCCATCCTTTTTCTATCAGTTCAAGATCTGGATTTTCTACTTTGGTTAATGGAAAATAAGCTTGTATTCCAATATAATCCAACTTGTCCCAAAATGTTACGTGTTCATATTCATCGTACCAATTGGCGGCATAGGTTAACTCACCTTGATAAATGGTTTTTATCTCATCTATGAGGTCTCTCCATTTTTGCGGTTGTTGTTTAATTGCCGTTCTTAACTCTGTACCTACACATAGTAATTCAGTATCCGTTGCTTCTGCCATTCTAGCATACCGGAGCATGTTAATGCGGTAAGATTCAAACCAATTGTCCCACTCTTTTTGATTGCTTAGGCTAATGTTGGATCGCCAACCATCACGCATCCAAAGGTGTGGTTTTAATTGAACCCGTATGCCACTTTTGTGTAGGTCATGGATGGCTTTAATAAAATTTGAATCCCTTCTTGAAAACCTTTCAGGGAATTCAGGTGTGTTTATCTGCTTGGTTTTTTCATTTTCTTGGTACATAAAAGGAACTACGGCCACCCATTCTATATTGGCTTTTATAAGGCTTTTTATTGCATCGGTATTATTTTCAGACCACCCAAAAACACTCATGCCCCTATGCTTGTTATCAACTTCGTATAGGTTTTTTACACTACCGGAATCATTCATATGATTACTATCCCAAGTGTAGTTATGCCATTCATTGGCATTTACATAAACCAAGGTTTTAAGGCCAACAACGATCAGTAGGATAGGGAACAAAAATCTAAAAGAAAGTCGTTTTATTACTGTTTTCCTTCCTTTATCGCGATATATTTTTATAAAATACAATATGGCTTGATAAAGACCATAACACACTAAATACAAAACATGAAATGCAATTAAAAAGTTTCGGTTCCATGCAATTTCAAAAAAGAATTGGGCACTTTCTAGAAGATTTCGGTTTCTCCTGGCAAAGAAAAGGGTGAGCACTACAAAGACTACTATCCATAGTAGGAGGTATAGCCAAACGGCATTTTTTACTTTTCTTTTCATATTAACCTTTAAATGGGCAATGTTTGTTCATTTCGGAAGCAATGACCATGGAACCGGTATCCCGTTGTTCTAATTCCCGAATAATTGCAGGATGGTCTTGTTCTCTACCTTGAGAGAGCTTGTAAGTAGCTTGTATGTCCGTTATTGTAATTTTAAATCCTACCACCCCTTTTATCTGTCGCATTGTTTTTGTGGATAAATTAGCAACAGAAAGCGGTTTTTTTTCATGTTGCTCATATTTATCTACCAAGCGAACCATAGTAGCTAAAACTTCGGGTTCTTCTAATATTTCTATAGTTCCATATACATGTACGGCTATGTAATTCCAAGTAGGGACTTCCTCATCTTTATACCAAGAAGAAGAAACATAACTATGTGGACCATTAAAAATACATAAGACTTCTTGATTTTGCTTAAAATTACGCCATTGAGTATTAGCTCTGGCCATATGGCTTACAATGACATCTTTTCCCTCGGCGCCTTTTTCCAATTCTAAAGGAATATGCGTCCCCAAAGGTTTATCTTCTCCCATAGAAATAAGAATACCAAAACTATTCGCTCTTATAAAATCTTTAATTTCTTCTAGGTCACTGTTTTTGTATTGCGTTGGTATGTACATGGTAATAAAGATAGTTAAATCATTAATTAAGCAAAGATTACTAGCATATGCACTAAGGTATAAACTACAATTCAAGTAGCTTTAAGTGAATTTAAAAATTAAAAAAATTATGCCGTTTATAACGAATAAAAAAGCAGAGGAACAAGTAGATATTTTTTATGAGGATTATGGGAAAGGACAACCGGTAATTCTAATTCACGGTTGGCCGTTAAGCAGAAAAACTTGGGAACAACAGGTTTGGAAAATAGTGGAAGAAGGTTATCGCTGCATTTCGTATGATAGACGAGGTTTTGGTATTTCTTCATCGCCGTGGAATAGCTATGATTATTCAGCATTGGCGAGTGATTTAGATGCCCTAATAAGCCAATTAGAGTTGAATGATGTTATTATCGTGGGATTCTCTATGGGTGGGGGAGAAGTAGTACGTTATTTGACCGATTATGGTAGTGACAAAATAGCCAAGGCAGCTTTGATAAGTTCAATAATTCCTCTCGTAAAGCAAAAAGATGATAATTCTGCCGGTGTTCCGGAAAAGGATTTAGATGGTATAATAGACGCCTTACAAACAGATAGAGTAGGGTTCTTGAAGGATTTTCATAAAGGTTTTTATAACTATAAAGACAATAAAGGAGTGCGAGTTAGCGAGGCGCAATTAGACTATGATTTTACGATAGCTTCTTTTGCTTCTCCACGGGCTACCATACAATCGGCTTTGGCGTGGATGCATACCGATTTTAGACCTGAACTAAAAAATGTTGATGTACCCACCTTAATTGTACATGGTGATGCAGATGCCACTGTCCCCATCGAGACCTCTGCAGAACAAGCGGCCAAGGGAATTTCCGATAGCACCTATGAGGTAATAAAGGATGCGCCGCACGGTTTGAATATTACCCATGTCAAGGAGCTGAACGATATATTGATTCGTTTTTTAAAGAAATAAGTTAGGTATAGATAGTACTGTAAACGGATTTTTTTTGGGTTCGTTTTTTAGGATAAAGTAACTTAATCTAAAATTACGCTTGAGCGAAATATTCGTAATTAGTGTTTAATGGTGGTCAAAAAAAACACCTTTCAAAATTCGGATATACCATTATATAAAACTTGTAACCAATAGTAACTGATAGACCCATGGAATGGATATATAATTTGAAAGACCCAATTTTAGAAACAGTCGGGGGCAGTATGTTGATTTTTGCCGTAGTAATTCTATTAACTAGAATAATTGGGTTGCGATCCTTTGCAAAATTCACAGCCTATGATTTTGCATTCACAATAGCTATCGGAAGTATAATTTCCTCGATTTTAACGTCCAGCACTACAATTGTACATGGTGCGACTGCTATTGCGAGCTTACTATCTTTAACCTTTATTTTTTCATACCTACAAAGAAAACTTCCAGCAATTAAAGTTATTATATCCAACAAACCTATATTGCTTATGGATAGAGATAAAATTCTTTATGATAATCTTAAATATGCAAGAATAGATATAGAACAGTTAATTGCAAAGCTAAGAGAAGCCAATATTATAAACTTTAATCAAGTTGAAGCTGTGGTTCTAGAGTCCACAGGAGATATTTCTGTGCTACACAAATCAGATTCAGATATAAAATTAGATAACTACA
>CBFIGW010000112.1:0-10751 GCA_965662155.1 Maribacter sp.
CGGTTAAAGCAGCAGTACCACTACTTAAAACTTGTGCATATTTTGATTGCATACGTTTGGCCAGTATAGCTTCTAACTCCTTTGCTTTCCAATGTCCGTTTCGTATTCCATCAAAACCATATCGCATAAGGACTCCAGAATTCAAGACATCTTGAACTTGCTCTTTTTCTTCTTCTCCAAATAATTCAAATCCTGGCATATGTATTATATTAAATTAAAAAAACCACAACTTAATGGCCATAATAACGACCATAACTACTAAAAATGTCTTAATAAAACCATCTCCCCTACTTACAGAAAATCTGCTGGCAAACCATGCACCACTTCCATTTCCAATGGCTAAAATTAAGCCAATCTTCCAATCTACAAGATCATTAAGTATAAAAACTATTAATGCAGAAATCATATACATACAAACGACAGCTACTTTGGTGGCATTGGACCTTACTAAAGTCATCCTATTTACATAATGTAAAAATAATATCATTAAAAATCCAAGTCCGGCATTTATAAAACCACCATAAATTCCAAAAAAGAAAAAAACAATAATACCTAACCAAAGGTATTTTCCTGTTAGTCTTTCCTCTACGGTTTGCAAACTTAATTTAGGGCCGAAAACAATTAAACCTACAACGCAAATCATAATTATTGCCAAAATTTGCTTAAATAATTCCCCTGTTAAGTCTACAGCTATATAAGCCCCAATTATTGAGCCTAAGAACGCTGATATTCCTAAATACAAATTAAAAGGATATGTAGAAACCCCTTTGCTTTTAAAGCCTGCTGTAGCAATGGCCGTTTGAATTACAATTGCAACTCTATTGGTGCCATTGGCCAAGTTTGCCGGCAAGCCTAAAAATATAAGAACTGGCAAAGATAAAAGTGAACCACCTCCTGCTACGGTATTGATAAAACCAACCACAAATCCAACTACTATTAATAAAAGATAATGGTACCATTCTTGCATCGAACAAAAATAAGATATGCAGTGGAGACGTATACGTAAAATGAAAAATACCTAAGTATTATTTATCAAGATTGGCAAACATCTTATACAACATCTGTTTTTCTTCTATACTAAAATCCTTGGATTCAAACCAATCGTGAGCTTTTATTTTTTCATTTTCTAATTGTGCTTTTCGAATCGCGGATAAAGAAACCAAATGCCAATGCACCCCTTTTTTCCTTGATACGGAATAACCTACATCTTCCGTAATGTAAGATAACTTTGGTTGATTAATTAGCTTAACGCCATTCTTGAGAACGGCCAAGGTGATGGTTAGGTCTACAACTTCGGAAAAAGAGTACCTAACAAAATCATCAAAACCATTTTGTGCGGTATTGTAAACCTTATCACCAATCTTTAGCTTTTCCATAGTTAAAAAAGGGCAAAAATAAAGTTTGGAATGAGATTCAAAACCCTAAATAAGTTACTAATTATCAACAAAAATAATTTCCGAAAAATTAATTTTGTAATTAACTTATTTTCAACGTTATAGTTAAAAGAATGACAAAAAGTACAAACAAAGCAGTTATTTTATAACTTTGTATAAGTGAACAAATTTTTCTCCATAGCATTATCCTTTGTACTATTGCTTCAAAGCTTTGGGTTGCATGTGAACGACATTGTGCAACTAGATGAGTTTATTGAGCATGCACAATTTCATAGTAATCAATATGGCGATAATGTCATAGTTTTTATTTCTAAACATTATGGTGAGTTAAAAGCCGCTCATAACAAGGAGCATCAAGAAGAGAAGAATGATCACGAACAGTTACCTTTTCAAAACCACTGCCAGTTAACTTCCCTAGTAGTTTTCAACATAAATACATTTAACGATTCCATTAAGACTCCGGTAAATTTGGAATCGCGTAGTTATAATTTTCATTACCAAGCACCTTCTTCTTCATTGCACGTGCAAAGCATACTGCAACCACCCCAAAATTCATAAGTATATCAAGCTTTATTAAAACACCATTTCAAAATATTTGAATATGGATTATTAACATTGATTACTTTATGAAACATGTTATCTTATCTTATTAATTTCAGTATTAAGAACAAGTTTATTGTTCTATTATTCACTTTTTTTATAATTGGATTTGGATTGTACTCCTTATCCCAAATACCTATTGGTGCCGTACCCGATGTCACCAATAATCAAGTACAGGTAATTACTACTTCACGCAATTTATCCACTCAGGATATAGAGCAATTTATAACGTATCCAGTGGAATTGGAGATGGCCAACTTGCCAGGAGTTTTAGAAATCCGGTCTATATCCAAATTTGGATTATCTGTAGTAACCATTGTCTTTGAGGATGACATGGGCACCTATTTGCCTAGGCAGTTGATTGCGGAAAAAATAAAATCCGCCTCCGAAAAAATACCTCAAGGATTTGGCACCCCGGAAATGGGACCTATTTCTACTGGTTTAGGAGAAATATATCAGTATATACTCGATGTAAAACCAGAATATAAAGATAAATATTCAGCATCAGATTTAAGGACAATTCAAGATTGGATCGTAAAAAGACAGTTATCAGGTATTCCAGGAGTTATTGAGGTAAATACATGGGGCGGCTTCTTAAAACAATATGAAGTGGCGATAAATACAGAAAAACTGAATGCCATGGATATTACTGCCACCGAGATATTTTCTGCTTTGGAACAGAATAATAGTGTTTCAGGAGGTGGTTATATAGAGAAAATAAATCAGGCGTATTTCATCCGCGGAGAAGGGCTAGTTACCTCGTTAGAAGATATAGAAAATATCGTAGTAAAAACGAAAGATGGGATTCCGATTTATGTAAAGGATGTAGCCCATGTGGGCTTTGGCAGTGCTACAAGATTTGGTGCCATTACGGGCAATGGTGAAGGTGAAAAAGTATTGGGCCAAGTAATGATGCTAAAGGATGCCAATTCTAAAAAGGTCATAGAAGCAGTGAAAGAACGTGTGGCGTCAATAGCAAAATCTTTACCAGAAGGTGTCTATGTCAACGCTTTTTTAGATCGAAGTGAACTTATTGCCAAAACGACCTTTACCGTTACAGAAAATTTAATCTTAGGTTGTTTGATAGTAATATTTGTGGTGGTATTGCTCTTAGGAAATTTTAGGTCCGGATTAGTGGTTGCCTCTGTTATTCCACTTTGTTTGCTTTTTGCCCTTTCATTAATGTACATTTTTGGTGTAGACGCCAACCTTATGAGTCTTGGTGCCATTGATTTTGGAATTATAATTGACGGTGCTGTTATTATTGTAGAATTCATTGCATTTCAAATTACAAGGCAATCGGCTAAACTTAATGAATTAAACACTGTAGACAAACAATCCTTTAAAGATGAAATTACCTTTAAAGGAGCGAGCAAAATGATGAATTCTGCCATTTTTGGTCAACTTATTATTTTAATAGTTTTTATTCCCATTCTTTCATTAAGCGGTGTTGAAGGTAAAATGTTCAAACCAATGGCATTGACTTTCAGTTTTGCCCTACTTGGGGCCATGTTATTCTGTTTTACATATATACCTGTGGTAGCTTCAATTTTTTTAAGACCCACTAAGTTGAGTGATAAAAATGTTTCTGTACGATTAATGAAGTGGTTAAATAATAAATATGAACCAATTATTGATTGGACATTACATCACAAAAAAACGGTCTTAGGTATTGCCATAGCTTTATTGGCCGCTTCTATTTACCTATATGCAACTATGGGGTCAGAATTTGTACCCACTTTAGATGAGGGGGATTTTGTAATTCAGCCCGTATTAAAAACAGGTACATCCCTTAGTAATACAGTCGAGATAACCACGGAAATTGAAAATATACTTCTAAATAATTTTCCAGAAATTAAACAAGTAGTAACACGTATTGGAGCAGCGGAGGTCCCTACAGACCCCATGTCTATGGAAGAAAGTGATGTTATCATTGTTTTAAAACCAAAAAGCGAATGGACTTCTGCAGAATCTAAAGATGACTTGGCCGACAAATTTAAAGAGGCCTTGGGCATTATTCCTGGAATGGAAGTAGAATTTACACAACCTATTGAAATGAGGTTCAATGAACTTATTACTGGTGTACGCGCGGATATTGCCATAAAGGTATTTGGTGAAAATCTTGATATCCTTGCCAAAAAAGGAAATGAAATTGGGGAATTAATACAGGATGTTCCAGGGGCCGCAGATATTTCCGTAGAGAAAATTGTGGGATTACCTGAAATGAATATCTCCTACGATCGCTCCAAAATAGCGCGCTATGGTTTAAATATTCAAGACCTAAATGATATCATATCTATGGGTTTTGCTGGTAAAGTAGCTGGAAATGTATTTGAAGGTGAGAAGAAATTTGACTTGGTTTTAAGGCTAGACAAAGAGAAACGTAGGGATATCAATAATATAAGGAACCTGTATGTTGACCTTCCTGCCGGAGGTAAAATTCCATTAAGTGAACTAGCGGATATAACCCTTAAAAAGGGTGCTGCTAAAATTTCTAGGGACGACACGCGACGTAGAATTGTTGTAGGCGTCAATGTTAGAAATAGAGATTTACAATCTGTTGTGGACGACATACAATACCTAATAAACAATAATTTAGAATTACCTGTAGGTTATACCGTAACCTATGGCGGGCAATTTGAGAACTTACAAAGTGCCAAATCTAGGTTATTGATTGCGGTACCAATTGCCTTAGTTCTCATTTTTATACTACTGTACTTTGCTTTTAAATCGGTAAAAGAAGCGTTAATGATTTATTCTGCCATACCCCTAGCTGCTGTCGGTGGCGTGTTATTGTTATGGATACGAGGTTTACCCTTTAGTATCTCCGCAGGTGTTGGTTTCATTGCTTTATTCGGGATTGCCGTTTTAAATGGGATTGTATTGATAGAGCATTTTAAAGAATTGAAAAATGAAGGATATGACGATATGGAAGCACTAATAAAACAAGGTACTAAAGATAGGTTAAGAGCAGTATTATTGACGGCTTCTGCCGCTGCACTTGGATTTTTACCAATGGCTATTTCCACGAATGCAGGTGCGGAAGTACAAAGACCATTGGCAACTGTGGTAATTGGTGGTTTAATTACAGCCACCCTATTAACCTTAGTGGTTTTACCGGTTTTATATTCCTATTTAAACCAAAAAACTCCTAAACCCACTACAAGCAAAACCAATTTGGTTAAAGGTATTGGCGTACTATTATTATGTTTCTCAACCAATTTAAACGCTCAGGAAGCTCCTAAAACTTTGACGGAGCTAATTCCTTTGGCCATTGAGAACAATGCCGGACTAAAAGCTTTTAAATTAAAACTGGAACAATCAGGTATTTTGGTAAACAGCGCCTTTGATTTTGATAAAACAAATGTTTATTATCAGTTTGATGAGAACAATATAGCAACCAATGATCTACCAATACGGGTCTTTGGAGTGGAGCAAAGCTTTAAGTTCCCTACGGTATACTTCTCTGAAAAAAAGGTTAACAAGGCAAAGTATAATCTTGTTGAAAGTGACTATAATATTCAGAAAAAAGCACTGGAAAGTCGGGTTACCCAAGCATTTTACAATTATCAAATTGCTAATGAGAAAGTAATGGTCTACAACGTTTTGGATAGCCTGTATTTGAATTTTGCCCATATGGCCAAAAGACGTTTTGAATTAGGGGAAACCAATTATCTTGAAAAAATTACCGCTAGTTCAAAACAACGCCAAATTCATTTAAAATTTTTAGAGGCACAGCAAAGTATTGTAATCGCTTATGAAAATATATTAAAGTCGATTCAAGTAAAAGACACATTAAAAATAGCTGCTGCAGAAGATTTAAAAATACCAATTCATCTGCCCGATATCAATAATAGCCCAGAGATGGCCTACTATCAAAACCAAGAATCCTTTTTAAAGGCAAGTAGTGGTCTTGAGAAGCAAAAATTACTTCCAGACATTGGTCTCAACTATTTTCAAGGAACCAATTCTCAACTCAATGGTAATTTATATGGCTATCAATTAGGGGTCAAAATTCCATTACTATTTAGTGGACAGGCCTCCAGAATTAAAAGTGCTGGTATAGCGAAGGAAATTGCAACACAAGAGTATACATCCTCGAAAATCCAATTATCGACTAAACTAAAAACCTTAACCACAACTTGGACCACCTTGGCGTCTTCCTTAGCGTATTACGAAAATGAAGGAAAATCACTATCGGATGAAATCCTAAAAACAGCAAACAGTGGTTTCAAAAATGGAGAAATAGACTTTTTCCAATACATACAGAGTCTAGAAAGCGCATATGAGCTTAAGCTAGAATATCTAGACACCCTTAAAAAATACAACGAGACCGTTATATCCATTAATTACATAACATTATAAATCAATTAAAATGCACATACATACATATAAAATAGCCCTTTTTAGCCTCGTATTTATTTTGTTCGGTTGTTCGGACAAAGAAAAGAATAAAGTGGAATCTTCCGTTGAAGAAAATACTGCAAAACAAGATCAAATTACCGTAACCCAAGAGCAGTTTGACCATTTACAAATGACTTTGGGAACTATGGAGGAAAAATCATTCCCATTAAAAATAAACGTTAATGGAATGATAGATGTACCACCGGAAAATAGGGCCGTTGTGAGCGCAACCATGGGCGGTTACATTAAGACCACACCTTACCTAATTGGAGACCAAGTAAAAAAAGGTCAAGTTCTGGTTACGTTAGAAAATCCAGAATTCGTATCCCTACAACAGCAATATTTAGAAATACATGAACAGCTGTCCTATCTAGAAGCGGAATATGAACGTCATAAAATTATGCAAGCAGAACAGATTACTTCGAAGAAAAATTATCTAAAATCAGAAAGTGAATACCGTTCTGCGGTGGCCAAACATGAAGGATTAAAAAAACAACTTATAATGTTACATATTTCGCCCGCAAAAGTAGAGGCTGGTATTATAACTTCAACCGTGGCCATTACCGCTCCTATTACAGGGAGCATCACAAAGGTAAATGTTAGCAAAGGTGCTTATGTATCTCCCGCTACATCCATCTTAGAAATAATAGATAATGACCATATTCACCTAGAGCTATCGGTATTTGAAAAGGACATCATGAAAATTTCAAAAGGACAAACTATTGAATTTAAAATTCCAGAAGCATCAGCAAATACATTTAAAGCAAAAGTTCATCTTGTTGGCACGGCAATTGAAGAGAATAGAACCATAAAAGTGCATGGTCATCTAGACGATGAGGGTGGTGCTAAATTTTTGACAGGTATGTTTGTAGAGGCTCAGATAATATCGGACAATACAATAGGAACTGCACTTCCAAGCAATGCTATTATCGTAGTTGATGATGTACCTTTTGTATTGGTCCTAGATAAAAATGAGAACAACACATATTATTTTAATAAAAAGGAAGTTAGTATTAAAGGGAGCTATGAGGATTATACACTAATCGAAAATGCATCCGATTTTGATAAAACAAGTAATTTCTTGACTAAAGGTGTTTATAATTTGTTGGGTGATTAAATTCTTTGAGTGTAACACGATTTATTTTGAAAGGATTTATAATCCATATGGACTATAACTTTATAACATCATAATTGCATTTATAATGAGCAAAACAAATATTCTTTTTGCACTTTTTCTCTTAATCAGCCTAAATACAATAGTTGCTCAAGACTGGCAATTGGATTTTAATAAGGCTAAGGAAATTGCTGCCACTGACAATAAGCCAATCATTCTGGTATTTCAAGGTTCGGATTGGTGTGCGCCTTGTATAAAATTAGACCGTGACGTTTGGAGTACCAACTATTTTCAAAACTATGCCAATGAGCATTTTGTAATGTTGCAAGCAGATTTTCCAAGAAGAAAAAGTAATGCTTTACCAAAAACACAAGCAGAAGCAAATGCTAAATTGGCCGAAAAGTATAACAATAAAGGTATTTTTCCACTAGTGGTGGTATTGGATAAGAACGGAAACGTTTTAGGAAAAACCAGTTATAAGAAAATGAGTGCCGAATCCTATGTATCGGAACTTAACGGATTTATACAATAGCTTGAAAAATCGTATCACATTCATTCTTTTCTTTGTATCGATTGTTGGTATAGCACAACAAACGTATACCACTACGCTAAAATTAATGGGCAGTAGGTTTGATATTACCGTCGTAGCCAATGATTCTATACAAGGTAATACATATATTGATGTGGCAGTTGAGGAAATTACAAGAATAGAGAAGCTTATCTCTTCTTGGGACCCAAATTCCCAAACCTCAGAAATAAATACCAATGCCGGTATACAACCTGTTACTGTAGATAGAGAGCTTTTTGATTTAATTTCCAGGGCCCAAGGTATTTCAAAACTAACCGATGGTGCTTTTGATATTAGTTATGCATCTATGGACCGTCTTTGGAAATTTGATGGTAGCCTTTCCAATATGCCAACCAACAAAGAAATCGCAAATTCTGTAGCCAAAGTGGGTACGGAACATATCCTTTTAAGTTCCGATAATAGCAGTGTATACTTAGAATTAAAGGGAATGAAAATTGGTTTTGGCGCCATTGGAAAGGGCTATGCAGCCGACAAAGCCAAAGACCTACTAATAAAAAAAGGGGTTGCCGCCGGTATAATAAATGCTTCTGGCGATATGAATACTTGGGGAAAGCAACCCAACGGTGAAGAATGGAAAGTAGGCATTACCAATCCCTTAGATAAAAATAAAGTATTTGCCCTTTTACCCATTACCAATGGTGCTGTGGTAACTTCTGGGGATTATGAGAAATATGTTGAAATAAACGGCAAACGATATTCACATATTATCGACCCAAGAACCGGTTATCCATCTACAGGAATTATAAGTGTAACCGTCTTTGCACCAAAAGCAGAATTGGCAGATGCCCTGGCTACATCTGTTTTTGTAATGGGAAAAGAAGCCGGAATCGATCGCATAAACCAATTACCAAAAGTAGAATGTATCATTATTGATGATGAAGGAAATATTACCACTTCTAAAAATATAGAAATTGAAAAATTATGAGTAAACAAATATGGACACTTGTATTGACTCTTAGCTTATTTTCTAGCTGTGTAGTTGTCAAAGAGTATGAAAAAGTAAATATCAATGATCCGGATATGATTCTTGCCGATAAAAAATGCGACAGGAATGTAACAACAATGCATTCCTATAGAGAGGCGGCAGCAGGTGCTAACGGCGGTAAAACAGGCGGCGGTTGCGGCTGTAATTAATTTATAGATTGATTAAGAGTTATATGAAAACATCAAAATATATTTTTCTGGGATTCTCATTACTAATAGGATTCTCAACTTTTGGGCAACAAGACAACAACGATGATACCACTTATAAAAAAAGGGTATTAGAGACCACAGAGGTTGATTTTCTAAGTAGTTATTATTCCCAAGATGGGGACAATGCCGCTGTTAGTGGTGGTATAGGAACGGAGGAGCTAAAGGATGTTACCGGAACCTTCGTGGTTTCCATTCCATTAAACGATGATGATGTGCTTACAATAGATGCTGGCGTTTCTGCCTACACTTCCGCGTCGTCCAGTAATGTAAATCCTTTTGATGGTAGTCAGCAAGCCGACGCTTTTGTTGCCAGTTCAGGAGCTTCTAGTTCAGATACTTGGGCCAACTTATCTGGGTCTTATGTCCACAGTTCAGATGATCGTAACAATATTGTTTCCGCCAATCTTTCTATCTCATCGGAATATGATTATTTCTCCTTGGGGTTCGGAGGCGGGTATACCAAATTATTTAATGAAAAAAACACCGAGCTGAGTGTTAAGGCCAGTGTTTACCTTGATAAATGGAACGCTATTTATCCAACAGAACTACGTCCTTTTACAGAAAATGGAATTGGTACTTTTAGACAATCGGAAATTACCGGCAATACTAATTATAACCCAAATTTTAATACGTTTGATAATGAAGGCCGTAATTCCTATTCAGTTGGGCTAGGGTTCTCACAGATATTGCACAAAAACCTTCAAGGTTCGTTGGCTGTAGATTTTGTACAACAGCAAGGTTTACTTTCTACGCCTTTTCAGCGCGTTTATTTTAGTAATATTTCCGATTCCTTTATTGAGAACTTTCAATTGGCAGACGATATAGAAAGGTTACCGGACAGTAGGTTTAAAGTGGCCCTAGGCGGTAGGTTACATTGGTTCTTGAACGAATTGATAACCGTTAGGACTTTTTATCGTTATTATTTTGATGATTGGGGTATAAATTCACATACGGCAAGTGTTGAAATTCCCGTGAAAGTGACGGATAAATTCACAGTTTATCCATCTTACCGATTTTATAATCAAACTGCAGCGGACTACTTTGCTCCTTATGAAACACATTTGTCCACCGATGAATTTTACACTTCTGATTATGACCTTTCAAAATATACGGCCAATCAATTTGGTTTTGGGGTTTCTTACACAGATATCTTTACAAAAGCACATATTTGGAAATTTGGCTTAAAGAGTATCGATTTAAAATTCTACAAATACGATAGGGATACTACATTTGGTTCCAGCATTATTACCACTGGATTTACCTTTGTAATGGATTAGGTTAAACCAAGCAGTTAAAATGTTATTAAGCTTTCTTTGATTAACAGGCCCAAACATGGGGCATTAGACAAAGTTTAATGGGATTAACTCCTTGCATTTCTACGATCAACATACTTTACACTAAAGCTCAAAATTGCTATCTAAATTTTTAAGGTTTTTATTTTTCGCCCTAATTTATG
>CBFIGW010000113.1:0-10685 GCA_965662155.1 Maribacter sp.
TCATTAGTATACTTAAAGGCGATATGCAATTAATAGGGCCAAGACCGGAAAGAAAGGTTTTTGTAAATCAACTAAATGAAATAACTCCATTTTATAATGCTAGGCATTTAATTAAACCCGGAATTACAGGTTGGGCTCAAGTTAAATATAAATATGGAGAAAATTTGGAAGACTCAATTAGAAAACTTGAATATGATATGTATTACATTAAAAACAAGTCTATAACATTAGATATAAGGATAGTTTTTAAAACAATTACAACTGTGTTGTTTTCAAGAGGTATTTAGTAGTATGAAAAAAATATTAATTACAGGTGCAGCTGGGTTTTTGGGATCACATTTATGTGACCGTTTTATTGCTGAAGGGTTTCATGTTATAGGCATGGATAATTTAATAACCGGCGACTTAAAAAATATTGAACATCTATTTCCTTTGGAGCGTTTTGAGTTTCATCATCATGATGTCACAAAATATGTACATGTTTCAGGAGGATTAGATTATATACTTCACTTCGCTTCACCTGCTAGTCCCATTGATTATTTAAAAATCCCGATTAAAACTTTGAAAGTTGGCTCCTTGGGAACCCTTAATTTATTGGGATTGGCCAAAGAGAAAAATGCAAGAATTTTAGTAGCATCTACTTCTGAGGTTTATGGAGATCCATTGGTTCACCCTCAAAATGAAGAATATTATGGTAATGTTAACCCGATAGGTCCAAGAGGGGTCTATGATGAAGCCAAACGTTTTATGGAGTCTATAACTATGGCGTATCATAGACATCATGGTCTGGAAACTAGAATAGTGCGTATTTTTAATACATATGGAACACGTATGCGTTTGAATGATGGTAGAGTGGTACCGGCGTTTATGGGACAAGCTATACGGGGCGAAGACCTTACTGTATTTGGTGATGGTTCGCAAACTAGATCATTCTGTTATATAGATGATCAGGTAGAAGGAATATACCGTTTGTTATTTAGCGACTATCCAGAGCCAATTAATATTGGCAATCCTCATGAAACCACCATTCTAGAGTTTGCAGAAGAAATTATTGAGCTAACCGGCACAAATCAAAAAATTATTTATAAAGGTTTACCCAAAGATGACCCTTTACAAAGACAACCAGACATCACAAAAGCAAAAGAAATTTTAGATTGGGAACCAAAAGTAGCGCGCAAAGAAGGCTTAAAAATCGTATACGATTATTTTAGGGCGTTATCCCCAGAAGAACTTCAGAAAAAGGAACATCGTAATTTCTTGAACAGATAGACGCAATATTTCTTAACAACACTTATTTTTACAAAAATCATTTATAATGAATATTCTAATTCTTGGTTCCGGTGGAAGGGAACATGCCATAGCATGGAAATTATCTCAAAGCAAAAGACTAAATCATCTTTATGTGGCGCCGGGTAATGCGGGAACTGCAGCTATTGCTAAAAATATACCTATCGGTGTAAATGATTTTAGAGAAATAAAAAAGTTTGTCTTAGAGAACGCTATACAAATGGTTGTGGTAGGCCCAGAAGACCCTTTGGTCAATGGTGTGCATGATTTCTTTCTAAATGATTCCGAATTAAAAGATATTCCTGTAATAGGCCCAGAAAGGCGGGCTGCCACCTTAGAGGGAAGTAAAGAATTTGCCAAGGAGTTTATGATACGTCATAATATCCCTACCGCCAAATATGAAAGTTTTACTGCTAATAATATCACTAATGGTTATGCCTTTCTTGAAAATTTGAAACCGCCGTATGTATTAAAGGCAGACGGACTTGCAGCTGGTAAAGGAGTGGTTATATTAAATGATTTGGATGCCGCTAAGGCAGAACTTCAATCCATGTTGTTGGATGAAAAATTTGGTGACGCAAGTACTACGGTAGTTATAGAAGAATTTTTGGATGGTATAGAACTAAGTGTTTTTGTATTAACGGACGGAGTAAATTATAAGGTTCTACCTACTGCAAAGGACTATAAACGAATTGGAGAAGGTGACACAGGACTAAATACGGGAGGCATGGGAGCCATTTCCCCCGTTCCTTTTGCTAATGAGGAGTTCATGGCCAAGATAGAGCAACAAATCGTCAAACCTACCGTAGAAGGCCTTAAAAAGGATAATTTACCATACAAAGGGTTTATTTTTATTGGTTTGATCAAAGTTGGAAATGAGCCTAAGGTTATTGAGTACAATGTTCGTTTGGGCGATCCAGAAACGGAAGTGGTAATACCAAGAATTATGAACGACCTAGTTGAACTTTTTGAAGCAGTAGCCAATCAAAATTTAGATAAAGTAAACCTGCAATTAGATCCACGTACGGCAACTACTGTTATGACCGTTTCTGGGGGTTACCCTGGCAGTTATCAAAAAGGAAAGGTTATTTCTGGAATAGATGAAGTAAAAGACTCAATTATCTTTCACGCCGGAACCACACATGATAAAGATGGTAATGTAGTAACCAATGGGGGCCGTGTAATGGCAATAACATCTTTTGGCCAAGATTTTAAATCGGCATTGGCACAATCTTATACAAATGTAGATAAGTTATCCTTTGAAGGAATAAATTATAGAAAGGATTTAGGCTTCGATTTATAACTATATCGAAACCCTTATTAATTTATAAATCGAGTATACGTTTATAAATAAGAATGGGAGGAGATAGACTTATCTTCTTCACCATTATCGTTGTATTTTTTTAATTGTAGCATCCAATAAACAAAGGCAACGGAACCAATAATCATAAATACCCAGTTCAACGCATTGGATAGTGTCCAACTTTCAACAAAACGGAAAAAATCGAAAGGTGCAAAAAGCACATTTACGAATAAATCCTCTATACCTTCAAAAAATGACTTCATCTTATTCTATATTTACAACACAAAAGTATAAAAATCATAGATGATTTCAAGCATTTTTGGAAAAACAAAGCCCATCAATTTTATTATCCTAATGGGTTTTCTTTTTGTTTTTTACTGGACGGTACAACTTGGCCTTTATAACATGGAGTTCATTACGGACTCCGTAGTTATTAAATCCTTGGTGTTAAGTGTACTTCTATTTAGTGTTTTTGTTGTAGACTTCATTATTAAAAGAAACAAGATTACGTTACCAAATTCATATGCCATACTTTTTTATGTGCTTTTGATAGTAGTATTTCCAGAGACTTTAAGCGATAATAATACCATACTTTGTTCTTTGTTTATTTTATTGGCTACCCGCAGAATGCTAAGCATTAAATCCTTAAAAGACATAAAGTTGAAAATATTTGATGCCACCTTATGGATTTTAGTAGCTAGTATTTTTTATAACTGGGCTATTATATATCTTATTTTAGTATTTGTTTCTATTTACATATATGATCCAAAAAATATTCGTAATTGGTTGGTTGCTGTTGTGGCTACGTGTTGTTACTTCTTAATTTTATATGCCTTTTTAATTGTTATAGACCAACCCAATTTCATTGTGTCTAACTATAATTACAAATTTGATTATAGTGTTCTAAATTTCTTAAACTGGTCATCTGGATTAAAAATATTGCTTTATTCCATTATTAACATCGTGTTCGGCGCAATAGGCTTTATTAAGCTTGGGAAAACAGGAGTTGGTAAAATTACAACCTTACGTTTAATTTCATTGTCATTTTTATTGGGTTTAATCGTTGACCTATTGTCAACTACAGGGACTAACCACGCTATTCTAATTACTTTTTTCCCGTCGGTTATTTTTATCACTAATTATTTGGAATCTATTAAACGGAACAACATTAAGGAGTTTGTTTTAACCTTAAGCGTATTTGTTCCATTAGTGGTATTTATTTCTAAATTATTAATTTCCTAATTAAGGGTATCTTTGTATAAAAATTAGGACATGTTCAGCACTTTGGCATTTAAAATATTTAATGAAAGCATCAAATTATACCATGTTAAGGACGATGTTTACCAGCCTTTTAAGAACCCTTACCCAAAAGATAGTATTGAACATCTGTTATACAGAAAAAATTGGATAGATACGGTTCAGTGGCATTATGAGGATATTATTCGCGACCCAGAAATTGACCCCTCATCAGCACTGGAATTAAAGCGTAAAATAGACGCTAGCAACCAGGACAGAACAGATTTAGTAGAGTATATTGATAGCTATTTTTTAAATAAATACCAATCGGTAGAAATAAAAAATGATGCTACCATAAACACCGAAAGTCCTGCATGGGCCATAGATAGGTTATCAATATTGGCTTTAAAAATTTATCATATGAACGAGGAAGCGACAAGAAAAGACGCTTCTCGGGAACATTTGTCTAAATGCCAATCTAAGTTGCAGGTGTTAGTAGAACAAAAGAAAGACCTTTCTACCGCTATAGACCAATTATTATTGGATATTGAAGCTGGTAGAAAATACATGAAAGTGTACAAACAAATGAAAATGTACAATGACGAGGAGTTAAACCCAATTCTTCGTGGCCAAAAATAAACTAGCGCATATATTGGTAATACGATTATCCGCTATGGGTGATGTTGCTATGACCGTACCGGTGCTGTTGGCACTTCAAAAACAATATCCAGAAACAAAAATCACGGTTCTTACCAAAGCTTTTTTTGAGCCAATTTTGTCAAATGTTCCAAATGTAAAGGTATATGCCGCCGAGGTAAAAGATAAACATAGAGGAGTTTTCGGACTTTGGAAACTAAACAAAGAACTTCGAAGTTTAAAGATAGATGCTGTAGTAGACCTACACAATGTACTTAGAAGCAACATCTTAAAACAATTTTTTAAGATTAACGGTGTGCCTTTTTATCAATTGAACAAAGGGAGAAACGAAAAGAAAGCATTGACCGCTCATCAAAATAAAGTTTTTAAACCCTTAAAACCAATGCATGAGCGTTATGCGGATGTATTCCGTACTTGTGGTTTTAGTTTTCAATTAGTTAAGGAGGCGGTTCTCCCTAAAATGGAAGTTGCGCCTGTAGTAGCTTTAAAGCTTGGATTAACTGAAAATAAAACAATTGGGGTTGCACCATTTGCCGCTTTTGAAGGTAAAATGTATCCCTTAGAACTAATGGAACAAGTAGTGTCTTATTTAACTAAGCTAAAAGGTTATCAAATCTTACTTTTTGGAGGTGGGGAAGAAGAGCAAAACCATCTACAGCAATGGGCCAATACACATGAGAATTGTGTTAATGTTGTTGGAAAAATTTCTTTCCCAGAAGAACTAACCGTAATATCCAATTTAGACCTTATGCTTTGCATGGATAGTGGAAATGCTCATTTGGCCGCAATGTATGGCGTACGAGTTGTAAGTTTATGGGGTGTAACACACCCATATGCAGGTTTTTACCCTTTTGGTCAAGAGGAAAACAATGCAATTTTAGCAGATCGAGAACAATACCCATTAATACCAACTTCTGTTTACGGCAACAAAGTACCGTCAGGATATGAAAAGGTTATGCATTCTATTTCACCAAAAGATGTGTTTAAAAAAATAAAATCAGTATTAAAAATTGATTGATTACACTGGAACGTTTTTAGCTTCCAATGATTTAAAATATTGACGTAACTGACCCATGAAACGATATTTTCGAGCACTAGGGGCAACACCAACCATCAAAGTACGAATACCAAAATAAGAACTCATTAGATAGGTAGCTACTGCCTCACAATCTACATGACGATCTATATGTCCATTAAATTTTCCCTTTTGTAAACTAGACACCAAATTTACCTCCCAAATAGAGACGATATCATTTAAATGCTTCATGATAGTCTCATTCTTGCCGTGGAATTCTGTTAGAAAATTACTTAGAATGCAACCAAAATCCATTTCATTATGGACTGCCGTTTCCAAGGCATCTTCAAAACATGAGGTTATTAAATCAAGCGGATTCTTATGTCCTTCAATAGGTTCTATTAAACAACTATATACTTTTCTAGCTAATAGGTTTTGAACTATTTGAACAAAAAAATCTTCTTTAGAGTCAAAATGATAATAGAAAGCACCTTTAGAAAGATCAAGTTTTTTTAGAATATCGTCAACACTGGTATTGTAATATCCATTAGCATAAAATAATTCTAAACCAGTTACCTGCATTTTTTGCATGGTAGCCATGCGTTTTAAAGTTTTGTTCATGATTTCAAGATTTGGGTTAATCTGACCGTTTGGTCTATACAAAGAACAGGCGATTGTTATCTGGCCATGGTTTCATTGGATGTAGTTAGGCAAAAAATCGATGAAAGTGCAAAAATCCGATGTATTACACTGATTTTGAATAGATAAACAAACCATGCGGTCGGTTTAAGTGTTAAAAAGTGGGGTTCATTCAACGATAGTATGGGTAAAAGATTGAAGTTTTTATATCAATCTTAATGAGTATTTCACTTAAAATACTTAAATAAAAAAGCCCTTCCAATCTAAATAGGAAGGGCTTTTTTAAATTGAAGTTATGATTCTAGCAACACCCGCCACCATCATAATGAAAGGTAGATTCACTTATAAAAATATCATCTCTATCTAATGATGCCAAAGCTCCAGCGGTCTTGTCACATATGGCCAATGGTTGGTTTTTAAGTAGCACATGGCCTTTGTTATCATCAAAATAATCCTCAGAGCCAAAATAAATGGCAGCTTTGCCTGTAAAGATACATGGACCATCTTCTGGCATTGGGTCCTTTATGGCAGCAACCTCTATAGATTCAATATAGATAAGCTCATCCGTTGGATAATTTTTAGTGTCTAGAATGCGATATGGTTTTCTGGCACGTATTTCAATGGTGCCAAAACCAGCATCGGTCAGTGCCTTAATATATTCGGAAATGGGTAGGCTGCCACTTAAACATAATGCACGTAATCTATCGTCATTTCGTAACCTATCGTTCATTTCTTGCTCACAAGTAGGGTCACTCATTACCAATTTGCCATGTGGTTTTAATACCCGGTACATTTCATCGATGGCACGTTTTAGATCATCGGCCTTAAAAATATTGAACAAGCAATTTTGAGCGGCTACATCTACACTGTTGTCCTCTACGGGAAGGTTAAGTGCATCTCCCTTTTTTAAATCTACAAACTCAGATTTAAACCAGTTGTTTTCCTGCTCGGCTATCTTAAAATTGTTTCTGCTTGCCGTTAACATCTCATCTACTACATCAACCCCGATTACACCTCCTTTTTGACGATTAAAATAAGAGAATTGTAAAAGCTCCATACCACCACCTACTCCAACATACAACATTCTAGGATTATTACTTAAGTCTCTGGCATGAACTGTGCTTCCACACCCATAGTTCATCTCTTGCATTATTTTAGGAATCTTAAGGCCAGGTAATTCCCATACAGGGTTAGTCGTACAGCACAACCCTACATCTGGGGTTAGTGCGGCTTCTTTGTATAAATTGTTGGTGGCTTCTAAATAACTCATTGTATTTTGTTTTTTAAATTAAGCGCCCAATTTTATAAGCTGTTTTATAAAATAGGCCTAAGATATTTATGCTACTGTCCCTTGACAACTACTTCCCGCACCGGCTGTGCATCCGTAGCAATGTTGCGAAATAATAATATTTCTATCGTTTAAAATATCTTCATTATAGTCTTTAATATGTTTGATTTTACTAGCAACCTTTAAATCTAGCATTTGATTAAAATCGCAATCATATAACCAACCATCCCAACTCACTGAAATGGTATTGGTACACATTACATTGGCCACTGCGGAAGGGTTATAAGCTTCCACAAGTGCATACATATAGTCCTCATAGTTTTCCGAAGCTATCAAATAGTCTAAGAATCGGGCAATGGGAAGATTGGTGATAGTGAATAAATTATGGAACTGGATATCAAAATCTTCCTTAAGTGCTTTTTTAAATTCCTTTTCCATGGCGGCCTGGTCTCCGGGAAGGTACGCACCAGATGGGTTGTAAACCAGGTCTAGGCGCAAATCGCTCTCTGGCATACCATAACCTCGTTCGTTTAGTTCCTGTAGTGCTTTTATTGATTTGTCAAAAACGCCGTCCCCTCTTTGTTTGTCCGTTTTTCCTCGCGTCCAATGTGGCATGGAAGAAATCACATGTACATTGTGTTTTTTGAAGAAATCGGGTAAGTCATAATATTTCTTATTGGCTCTAATGATGGTCAAATTGGACCGAACTATAAAATCTTGTATGCCCGCTTTGGCAGCCTCTTCCACAAACCACCTAAAATCAGGATTCATTTCTGGAGCACCGCCGGTCAAGTCCAAGGTGTGTGCCCCCGTGCTTTTAATGACCTCAAGACATTGCCGCATGGTTTCCCGGGTCATGATTTCCTTACGGTCCGGCCCAGCATCCACATGGCAGTGTTCACAGACCTGATTACACATATACCCCACATTGATCTGTAGCACTTCTAATTTTTTTGGTCGCAATGGGAATTGCCCAATTTGGCTAATTTTATCTTTGAAATAGGGGAGTTCCTTATCGGCAAATATTCCCCCGTTCAGTATCTCTAGCTGCTTGTTAGGGATTGCCAGTTCGTTTTCTTTAGCTTTTAATGATTTTATAGCCATTTTTTCTTCAATATGAAGTACTTAGTTTTCAGTAAAAAGCACTTTATGGTTTAAATTTTCTTAATCTATAATGTAGATAGTACTTAAATATTTGTACCTGCAAATTGATTGGCTTTACATACTTAACTTATTGTACTTGTTCATCATCTGTACCCCGTGTACAAGAGTAGCACCACTTTCTATTGCTGCTCCAACATGAACGGCTTCCATCATCTCTTCTTTGGTAATTCCTTTTTGTAAGCCATCTTTGGTATAAGCATCAATACAATAGGGACATTTTACCACATGGGCTACCGCAAGGGCAATCAGTGATTTTTCTCTAGCACTTAGTGCGCCTTCTTCGAAAACCTTACCATAATAATTAAAAAATTTTGCCCCAAGTTCTTCACTCCATTCAGTAATCTCGCCAAATTTTCTTAAATCTGAGGGGTCGTAATAGTTATTTGCCATTCTAAAATATGTTTTGATTTTTAAATTAAAATATGATTCTAAGGTGTCCATGAAAATGGAGACCTTTTGGGTTACTACAAATCAATTCTAATTAGTATTGATAGAGTAAACCTTAATTGGAACAACCAATAAATTTAATTATGGTTATCAATGAAAGAGATACACAGGAGAGCCCTTATTAAAAGGGAGTTTGGTATAAAATGTAGTGTAAAATTCTTTTACAAAGAGGTAGATGCTATTTGTTATTGGAAGATAACTTTTTAAAATATCCCTTAGCGTTAATGGCAAGGTAGTAATGTAATTGGACAGTATTTTAATATCCTTAAGACCGTCTATATCACTTAGAACGGGAAAGTTATAAATTGTACAATTATTTTTTTCAAGTTTTTTGAGCAAAGATTGGTATAGCCCAATTTGTTGCCAAGGCAATTTCACAAAATGTTCAGGATCAAAATTATCCCTGTGAATCCCCATTAAGTAAAAACCGCCATCCAATGAAGGGCCAACAACCGTTTTACCGGAATTAAGGGCTTCTGCAGCGTCCCTAATGTCTTTTGAGCGCAAATGTGGAGTATCGTTGCCAATGGTTATAACCTTTTCAAACCCTAGGTCAAAAACATTTTGGATTGCGTTAGTAAAACGTTCCCCAAATGAATTTCCTTTTTGCTGCTCTTCGGTAATATGAAAATAGGAAAGTGAAGTTTTTTCAACTTTTTTAAGTGTTTGTTTCGTCAATGCATCAAAAAGTACCTCTCCATTTTTTATGGACTTCCATTTTATTTCTTCTTTTGAAGAATTCGCAAAAACAAGGATAGCAGTACTTCGCATTCAAATAGATATCAACCTTCTTACTTTCTAATTAAACATACGACAAAATAACGCAAAGGTTTTAAGACTTGAAATATTTTATCCAAAGAAGGGCAGGCTAGTACCAGTAACAAGTCAAAATGGCAGAAACCAACTAAGCAGTCGAATGGTTCGTGACAGAATATTACTTTTTACCAATTGCACACCATGTCCGTAGAGAAAAAGTCGTTATAATGCCAATTACTTTCAATAATTTTTTGGTTTTTTCTTAAAACCGACCGAATAGTCTAAATAAAGACTTAAAATTTCATGAAAATTTAAAACAATTTTAGGCAAAAAGCATCTTGATATGGCACAGAAATTGCAAATTCCAAAGTCGATAAATCAAAAAACAAAATTATAATATATGGAAACAAAGAAAACCCAAAAAAGCGCATGGAAAATGTACTTCATTTCCGCAGCCATTGCCTTATCTGTTAGTCTTGGTGTAATTGGTTTAAATAAAATAAGCCAAGATGAAGAGAATAAGAGTAGGGTACAAGTAGTGGATATGCCTACCAAAAATGTATTGTATACCGCAGACGATGAGGGCAATATTACACCATTGGACTTTACGGAAACTTCGGAGAAAGTACTAGATGCCGTAGTGCATATTAAATCCACCCAAAGCAGTTCGGTATATGGTAATCAAGGAGCGCGAGAATTGCCAGACCCGTTCAAAGAATTTTTTGGCGATATGTTCAAAGGGCAATCACCCTCTCAACCCAGAGTGGGTACTGGCTCAGGGGTTATTATTAATGATCAAGGGTATATCGTAACCAATAATCATGTTATCGACAATGCCAATGAGGTAGAGGTTACCTTATATAATAATGAATCGTATAAAGCCAAAGTTATTG
>CBFIGW010000114.1:0-6865 GCA_965662155.1 Maribacter sp.
TTACGAAAAGAACACCTTCGGCCTATAAAAAGGAATATGAGGTTTATTAAATAGTTGTTGGTTACCTAAAAAATCCATAGAACTACTGAAACCGTAAAACGATTCACTTATCACAATCCATTAGGTACTTTATACGTGATACTTTGAACTAAGTACTTTGTACTTTATACTTCTATCTACAAACTTTGTACTTGGTACTATTTTCTTACTATTACAGATTATATACTTTACGCATCCATTCTTTTATTTTCATTTAATTTTGCCACATGGTAAAAACGGTTCAAATACGATTAACCTTAGCGGAAGAAGCAAAAGAGAACAGCCTTCAAAAAAGGACGGCATCTTATTTAGGCCTATCAGAAGGTGCATTCACAATAAAAATACTTAGGAAATCTATTGACGCCCGTAAGCCTAAAATTGCATTTAACTATAAATTAGCTGTTTATATTGGTGAACCTAAACCTAACGACCAAGTTTCCTTTGAATACAAAGATGTTACCAAAGCTAAACCCGTACACATTGTAGGTTTTGGTCCAGCGGGTATGTGGGCCGCTTTGCGGTGTTTAGAATTAGGGTTTAAACCTATTGTCTTGGAACGTGGTAAAAATGTCAAGGATAGAAGAAGGGATTTGAAAGCGATAAACCAGGATCACATAGTGAACCCAGAAAGTAATTACTGCTTTGGAGAAGGTGGTGCAGGTACCTATTCCGATGGTAAACTCTATACTAGGAGCTTAAAACGTGGTGATGTCCGTAAAATATTTGAGAGCTTGGTGTACCATGGGGCAACTGAACAAATTCTAATGGATGCACATCCACATATTGGCACTAACAAACTCCCTAAGATTGTTCAAAATATAAGGGAAACCATTATTGAACGTGGAGGAGAAGTTCATTTTAATACTAAAGTGACCGACTTTGTAATTAAAGACAATATACTAAAAGCCATCGTTCTGGACGAAAACAAGGAAATGGCGGTTGATCGTTTGATTTTGGCCACAGGACATTCGGCGCGGGATATTTATGAACTTTTACATAAAAAAGAAATAGCCTTGGTCGCCAAATCCTATGCCATGGGCGTACGTGTAGAACATCCCCAGCATATTATAGATTCCATTCAATATCACTGCTCTGGCCAACGAAATGAGCTACTCCCGGCAGCTTCCTATAGCCTGGTAGAACAAGTGAAAGAAAGAGGCGTATATTCCTTTTGTATGTGTCCCGGAGGCTTTATAGTACCAGCAGCAACAGCACCTGGAGAGGTTGTGGTAAATGGCATGTCACCATCCAAAAGAAATAACTTATATGCCAACTCGGGTATTGTTGTAGAAATAAATGTGGACAAGGATATTTATAAGTATGAGAAATTTGGTCCGCTTAAAGGTTTGGAATACCAAAAGAATTTGGAACGATTGGCCTTTACTTCGGGTGGACGAACGCAAACCGCGCCGGCCCAGCGATTAACCGATTTTGTTGATGGAAAGCTCTCCAGTAACTTAAATCCTACCTCCTACCAGCCTGGTCTGAATTCAGCACCTTTGCACTCTTTATTACCTAAATTAATAGGTGGCAGATTGCGACAAGGGTTTAAATCTTTTGGTGAAAAAATGAATGGCTATCTTACCTCAGAAGCAAACATTGTAGGGGTGGAATCTAGAACCTCATCACCGGTTTCCATTCCAAGAAACGAGCAATTGCAGCATCCAGTGGTAAAAGGCCTTTTCCCTTGTGGCGAAGGCGGTGGTTATGCTGGTGGTATCGTTTCCGCTGCCATGGATGGTGAGCGTTGTGCAGAGGCAGCTATAAGTGATTTTTAGATATCTTACTTTTTATTTAGCTAGTTGACATTAATACTTTGTACTTAAACTTTGTACCTCCTACTTCGGCATTTAACCGTACCTTTGCGGCTTATAAAAATTTATGACATTTAAAGAACTCGGCCTAGCCGAACCCATTCTAAGAGCCTTAGAGGCAGAAGGATATACTACCCCAACCCCTATTCAAGAAAAGGCAATCCCAATATTATTACAAAAAAAAGATTTACTAGGTGTAGCACAAACAGGTACCGGTAAAACCGCTGCCTTTGGTATTCCTATTTTACATCATTTATATGAAGGCATTAGCCTTGGTACAACAAAAAGGAAAATCAAAGCCTTAATCGTAACTCCTACAAGGGAACTGGCCATACAAATTGGTGAAAGCATAACTGCCTATGGCAAGCATACCGGACTTAGAAACACCGTTATTTTTGGTGGTGTAAAACAAGGTAAGCAAGTAAATATCCTTAAAAATGGAGTAGATATTTTAGTAGCCACTCCAGGAAGGTTATTAGATTTAATGAATCAAGGCTATATCACATTTAGAGATTTAGAATATGTTGTTTTGGATGAGGCAGACCAAATGCTGGATATGGGCTTTATTCACGATATCCGAAAAATTATAGCCAAACTACCGCCTAAAAGACAATCCCTCTTCTTTTCTGCCACCATGCCAAAAGATATTGTAGAACTGTCTAGAAAAATGTTGGGAGATTTTGAAAGGGTTACCATAAAACCAGAGCAAGCTACAGCAGAAAAAGTAGAACAAGGTGTGTATTTTGTGAGCAAACAAAACAAACCTAAGTTATTGATTCATCTTATAAATGAAAATCCGGACAATACTCTAATTGTATTTTCCAGGACAAAACACGGTGCCAACAAAATTGTAAAAAAACTAGATCAAGCTGGTATACGCTCAGCGGCCATACATGGTAATAAATCACAAGCCGCCAGACAAAAAGCACTAGGCAGTTTTAAGGATGGAAAGTTAAAAATATTAGTAGCTACAGACATTGCTGCACGTGGTATCGATGTTGAAGATTTATCCTTGGTCGTGAATTACGATTTGCCCAATGTGTCCGAAACCTATGTTCATAGAATTGGTAGAACCGGTCGCGCCAATGCTAGTGGCATTGCACTTTCATTTTGTGATAAGGATGAAAGGCCGTATCTGCGTGATATTGAAAAATTGATCAAACAAGCAGTTCCGCGTATGCCGGAGCATCAGTTTATGGATGAAACCCCAGAAGAAACGGAGAATAGACCACCCAGACAACCTAGGTCTGACAATCGTTCAGGTGGCCATAAAAGAAATAAGCATAAGTCTGGGAATTCTAATTTTAGAGGGAAAAATAACAGAAACAACAACAAACCCAAACCTAGAAATTCGAAAAGCAATACTCAATAGCATTTTCATAAATTGTTGGTAACATGTAACTTTAAACCATATTTACATTCATATGATGAGACAGTTATTGGTGTATGGTAGTGGACGGCATACCGTTCCCTTTTTAAAGTATATGGCAGAGGCTACAGGGAAAGAAAAACCAAACCTCTGCTTTATTCCAACCGCTAGTGGAGAAGACCCAGACTATATCAAATCATTCCATGAGGTTTGTTCCCAAATAAATGTGGTGCCCCATGTGTTGAGCGTTTGGATCAATTCCTATGATCAAAAAGAAAGCTTTGAAGACATTATCTCAAAAATGGACGCCATAGTAGTGGGTGGTGGAAACACCCTTAATATGCTGGCTATTTGGAAGGCACAAGGTATCGATACGGCACTTAAAAATGCCTATGATAACGGAGTGGTTATGGGTGGTGGAAGCGCAGGTTCGCTTTGCTGGTTTAACGGTGGCACAACAGATTCCAGACCAAAAGAATTAAGTATTGTAAAAGGTATGTCATTTATCGATAAGAGCCACTGTCCACATTACAACTCCGAAAAATTCAGAAGACCCCTTTATCACCAAAACATTTTATCTGGTTTTCTCACGGATGGGTATGCCTGCGATGACCGCTCTGCAATACATTTTATAAACGGCGAAGTTCATACGTCCATTTCTTTAGATAAAGAGAACCACTCCTACTACGTGTTTCAAAAAGAAGGTGAGATTGTCGAAGAACGTTTGGAAGATTCCATAATTTCTTAGCTTCATTACTCTTAGGTGTTTTATTAAAATGATTAGGCTTTTTTAAAATTTACCGACAAAGTCTATTGGTATACTACCATATTATCTTTTTTTAGGCTAAATTTAAGGTACTCTCCCTTTTAGATAGTAACCAACAACCACTAAGCCCATGAAAAAAAATTCTTCTTTTTTAGCCTTTATTGTTTTATTGTTTGTTTCAGGATGTTCAGATGTAGCGTCTTTTGACATTCTTATTAGAAACGCTGAAATAGCGGATGGTACAGGTAAGCCCCTATTCCATGGGGACATTGGTATTAATGCCGATACCATTGCCGCCATCGGAAATTTAGGCAATGTAAAAGGCCTACAAGAAATAGACGCTACTGGGTTGACTGCCGCCCCGGGCTTTATAAATATGTTAAGTTGGGCAACAGAATCCTTAATAGTTGATGGTAAATCTGAAAGTGATATCCGGCAAGGCGTTACCTTGGAAGTAATGGGAGAGGGCTGGTCCATGGGGCCTCTTAATGACCAAATGAGAAAAGAGCAATTATCATTTCAAAAAGATATAAAATATGATATTGAATGGTCTACCCTAGGTGGCTATCTTGAATATTTGGAACGTAAAGGAATTGCTCCCAATGTAGCATCATTCGTGGGTGCCACCACTTTAAGGATGCATGAACTTGGTGAGGCAAACAGAGCTCCTACCGCAGTTGAATTACAAAACATGAAGGCTTTGGCCAAAACCGCCATGGAAGAAGGGGCTATGGGAATTGGTTCATCTTTAATCTATGCTCCAGCATTTTATGCCGACACCGAAGAGTTAATCGAATTGTCCAAGGTCGCATCAGCTTATGATGGAATGTATATTTCACATATGCGTAGTGAGGGCGACTATTGGTTGGAAGCCATTGATGAACTGATACGCATTGCAAATGAAGCAAATATTCCTGCGGAAATCTATCATTTAAAAGCTGGAGGAAAAGACAATTGGGGAAAATGGGAAACTGCCATTGCCAAAATAGACTCAGCACGCTCCGCCGGACTGGAAATTACTACGGATATGTATACTTATACAGCAGGAGCCACTGGTTTAGATGCTTCTATGCCTCCGTGGGTACAAGAAGGTGGTTATGGAAAATGGTCCGAACGATTACAAGACCCGGCAATTCGTAAAAAAGTAATCGAAGAAATGAAATCTAAAGGCGACGGTTGGGAAAACCTATATTTTGCCGCAGGTAGCCCAGAAAAACTCATTCTAAACGATTTTAGAAATGATACCCTTCGCTACCTTACCGGAAAAACTTTAGGTGAAGTTGCCAAAATCCGTGGGACAAGTCCAGAAGAAACAGCAATTGACCTAGTGGTTCAAGACAGTAGCCGAGTGGGTACCGTTTATTTTTTAATGTCCGAAGAAAACGTAAAAAAACAAATTGCTCTCCCCTATATGAGTTTTGGCTCCGATGCCGGATCACTGGCTCCCGTAAAACCGTTTACCAATTCCAGTCCCCATCCTAGGGCATATGGTAATGTAGCCCGACTTTTAGGGAAATATGTACGTGATGAAAAGGTGATTCCCTTGGAAGAAGCGGTTTATAAGTTGAGCGGACTACCTGCCTCCAATTTAAAGATTAAAAAACGAGGTTCTTTGGCTATAGGCAATTATGCGGACTTGGCCATTTTTGACGCCAAAACCATAATTGACAAGGCAACTTTTGAAGAACCACACCAATTTGCAGAAGGTATGATTCATGTCTTCGTGAATGGTGAACAGGTATTAAAAAATGGTGAACATACGGGCGCTACCCCTGGCAAGGTAGTTCGTGGACCAGGATGGACAGGCCAAAACTAAATTCTAAAACCAACCAAATGAAAAAATTAATAGTAGTACTCTTAATCGGATGTTATTCACAAATAACTTTTACTCAACAAAAAACCAACAATAAAAAATTGGACGCCATGATCGTTCAGGGCATAAAAGATTGGAAAGTACCTGGATTGGCAGCCATTGTAGTGAAAGATGGCGAAGTGGTATTTCAGAAAACATACGGGGTAAAAAATTTGGAGACCAAGGAGCCAGTGGACAATAACACCTTGTTCAATATGGCATCTACTACAAAGGCCATAGTTGCCATTGCTATGGGCATGTTGGTGGATGACGGAAAACTGAATTGGGATGATAAAGTAACGGACTATGTTCCCTATTTTAAACTATCCGATTCCTATACCACGGCAGATGCCCGGGTGAAGGATTTATTGACCCATAATCTGGGTATCGGAAATGCAGATGCGCTATGGATCTTGGACAGTCTTTCTACCAAAGAAACGATAAAACGGTTTCAGTTTGCGAATAAAACATATCCCTTGCGTGGGGGGTTCACCTATCAAAATATCATGTATGCCGTGGCTGGTGAGGTCATAGCCACAGCTAGTGGAAAACCCTGGAACGAATTTGTAAAGGAACGTATTTTTACTCCTTTAGGGATGACAAGAACCAAAGCCATCGCTAGTGATATTTTTAAAGCGGGCAATTATGTTACTCCTTATTTGAATGATGCTGAAGACGGAATGGTCAAAGTAGATTATGGTTTTTCAGACCAAATAGGACCGGCAGGTATGATTTGCTCCACTGCGAATGATATATCCAATTATCTGAAATTTCTGGTGAATGATGGTATATTTAAGTCCGACACCTTAGTGCGTCCCGAAACGTTTAAAAAATTATTTGAGCCCCATTCGTTTTTGGGTAATACAGGAACTTACCCTACCAATGCCTTGACCAAACCCAATTGGAACACATACGGTTTAGGTTGGTTTCAACAAGACTACAAAGGGCATAAGTTAGATTTTCATACCGGTAGTTTATTTGGGTTAGTTGCCATTACGGGCATTATGCATGATAAGGATGTAGCG
>CBFIGW010000114.1:6875-10597 GCA_965662155.1 Maribacter sp.
AGCGGTCTATGTTTTTGCCAACTTGGACCATGCGGAATTGCGGCACGCCATATTGTACAAAGCAATGGATCTATATGCTTTTGAGGATAGCAGTCGGGATTGGCATACCGAGGTTTTCAATTTATACGAAGGTTTTAAAAAAGAGAGCCTCGAAAAGTCAAAAAAAGAAAAAGCCGAAAGGGTCAAAGACTCCAAACCAAGCCTCTATTTAAAGGATTATGAAGGTACTTTTACCAATAAAATGCTAGGTGACGCCGAGATTACCATAGTAGATGGCAAACTTCATATTAATTTCAATCACTTTATAGCTTACGACTTAGAGCATTGGCATTATGATACTTTCATCACCAATAAGGACCCACGTTTTTACGAGGAAATAAAAATAAACTTTGACCTCAACGAAGCTGGTAAGATTAGCCAATTTAATATTATGGGAAACGTTTTCAAAAAAGAAGAATGATCTAAAAAATTTAAATGCCAATTAATTAAGTAAAACCAAAAAAATATTAAAATGAAAAACTACAACATTATCGTTGCTGCACTCACCATTTCAAGCCTATTGTCAGCACAAACCGATATCGAAAAGGCGGCCGAGACTGTTGATAAAAATGAAATTGAGGGACATATTTACTTTTTGGCTGATGATGTCTTAAAAGGCCGTGCAACAGGTTCTCCAGAATTGAAGATAGCAGCATCATACCTAGCCAATACTTTGCGTGGATACGGAGTTAAACCCAACCCAAAAAATGGCACATATTATCAAAATTTGGATTTATACCGTTTCTTTTTACGTGAGAAAATTAAACTCTCAATTCATGGAGAGAACTATCCGGAAGTAGTTGCTTTTGATATTGATGCAATAGATTCTGAAGAAGATGCAGTCTACCTAAATTATGGGCTTGAAAAAGATTACATAGGAAAAAATGTAAAAGGAAAAATAGTAATTGCAAAAGCGGGCACACCAGAAGCTACGGAGTTAAGACCTGCGATGGGAAGTCGCGCTCCAAAACGAGAATTAGCCATACAAAATGGTGCTAAGGGTTTAATTGAGGTTGGAGCTTTTGACCCTAAAATTTGGCCTCGTTTTAAACATGCCTTTGAAGAACGTACTAGTTTTAAAGAAGGCGAAAAAGAGCCATTGCCTCTCTATTTATGGGTACAAACTACCCCAGAAGATTTGGCCAAGCTAGGTGACGAATCTGTGCCTCTCAAAATTACAAGTACTGGAATACACAAAGAAATGATTAAAACCCAAAATGTAATTGGCGTTTTAGAGGGAACTGACCCAATACTTAAAGATGAGTATATTATCTACTCTGCACATTATGACCATATAGGAATTGGCTCACCAAATGCTGAAGGCGATAGTATATATAATGGCGCTAGGGACAACGCCATTGGAACAACAGCGGTATTGACTATGGCAGAAAACCTGTCTAAATACCCCACCAAACGATCTGCATTATTCATTTTGTTTACAGGAGAAGAGTTAGGGCTTTTGGGTAGTAGGTATTATGTAAACAATCCTGTTATCCCATTAAATAAAATGATTTATTGCTTCAATACAGACGGGGGTGGATATAACAACATTAGTTTAGCAACTATTGCTGGGTTAAACCGAACCACTGCTAAGGATAAAATGATACAAGGTGCTAAAACTTTTGGTTTAAAAGCTTTGGATATTGACGATGTTGCCCCTGAAGAAGGGCTTTTCGACCGTAGTGACAATGTAAGCTTTGCTAGAGTTGGTATCCCTGCACCCACCTACTCTACGGGTTTTGATGCTTTTGACGAAGAAATAAACAAATACTATCATCAAGCTGCAGATGAGGCTCACAGTTTGGATTATGACTATTTAGTGAAATTTTACCAAGGTTATATACTCTCGGGTAGGTCTATTGCCAATGATCCCGAAAGGCCCTACTGGATAAAAGGAGATAAATATGAAGCTGCTGCAAATGTTCTTTACGGTAAGGTTCCTCCTGCTCCAATTAAAAATTAGTCTATAGTTGTTAGCTATGATTAAGCTTTTCCGATCCCTCCGAAAAAACCTCCTGAACAAAGGCAAGACCAGTAGGTATCTAAAATACGCCATCGGAGAAATTGTTTTGGTAATGATTGGTATACTTTTAGCCTTGCAGGTCAATAATTGGAATGAAGACAAAAAAGTAAACAAAATTGAAAAGCAATTGCTTAATGAACTTCTAGAAAATTTGAATGTAAATGAAAAAAAAATAACCGCTAGCATCTCCGAGGAATACAAATCCATTGCATCTGTCAAGCAGGTATTAAGGGTGTTAGAAAACCAATTGGAATATCATGATAGTTTGGATTATCACTTCGCTAGAGCACAATATTCACCCGACTTAGTCCTCTCCTCTACGGCCTTTCATGCCATCCAAAGCAGAGGTATTGATATTATTTCTTCAGATAACTTACGAAAATCCATTATTACCTTGTTCGATAATGATTATGAGTTTCTAATATCAGAGACCATCCGTTTGGAAAATCAGTTCTGGCCAAATGCCTTGCTGCCCTTATATCACAAACACTTTAGAATAAACTCAATGGAAGGCAGTCCGTTTAATGACAAAATCGGTGCAACGCCCATTAATTATGAAGCATTATTGAACGACCAACAATACCACAATATGATAAAACATAGGGGTAGTTTCAGATACCAAGGAGCTGCCCTAAAGAAAGATGCCCTTAAAGAAACTATTAAACTAAAAAATCAAATTATAGACTATTTAAATTGATTTTATCTGTACGACACCATAATATAATTATTTACTAAAATCCATCAATAAATATCTAGTTAAACGGTGCTATAACACTAGTTATGTAATAAAGACCTATAAGCCTTCAACACATTCTCAATCATAGCTTCGGTCTCTTGATTTATATTTTGACGTTCCGGTTTTTCCTGTAACCATTTTAGGGTTCGTTTAATACCTTCCGAATAGGGAATCGTTGCTTTAAATCCCGGAACAAAGGTTTTAATTTTACTGTTATCGAACAACACACTTTCGGCCTTGTCCGCCAATAAACTACCAGTAAAAGAAGGTTCTATCTTACAGATAAAATCCGATGCTATATGTACTATGTTCGCTTCCTTTCCTAAAGCTTCAGCCGTAATCTTATAAATCATATTCCAGCTCAACACCTCATCAGAAGTAATGTGGAACGCATGACCAATAGCGGTTTGCAACCCTAAAAGGCCTACAAATCCCTTGGCAAAATCATCCGCATGGGTAACGGTCCATAAAGAAGTACCATCTCCATGTACAATGATTTCTTTCCCTTTCAAGATTCGATCAATAACATTGTATTCATCAAAACCACCAATCGCTAAAGGTGTTACGGTATCATAGGTATGTGAAGGTCTCACGATAGTTATAGGAAAACCCCCTTCTCTATAGGCCTTCATTAAAAGCTCCTCACATTTAATTTTGTCATTGGAATAATCCCATAAATTATTGCATAGGGGCGTAGATTCGGTTATGACCGGATAGGTCAGCGGGGTTTGGTAACAGGAAGCGGAACTAATAAAAATATACTGTTTCGTTTTTCCTCTAAAAAGCTTTAAGTCACGCTCAATATCTTCTGGGGTAAAGGCAATCCAATTGACCACAACATCCCATTCATGTTTTTTTAGTTCAGTCAATTCTTCAGGTTTATTAATATCCCCTAGGATAGAAATTGCTCCTTCAATTTCAACT
>CBFIGW010000115.1:0-10491 GCA_965662155.1 Maribacter sp.
TGCATTAATGTACAAATGTACAGTTAAATTTCATTTTTTTTTTAAAGTCGTACTACTTTGTCAATTCCGTTTATCTGTTTTAAATTATCGGTTAGTTTTTTAAGAATAGTTTGGTTCTTAACCACCACGGTTATTTTACCTGTAAACGTACCGCCATCGGTACTGAAATTAAGATTTCGCATATTTACGTGCATGTTTCCGGAAATCACATCTGTTATTTTACTTACTAACCCTAAATTATCTATTCCGGTTATTTGTATATCTGCTTTAAATTCTTCCTGTGAAGAATCTACCCATTTGGCACTAATAATTCTATAGGCGTAATTGGACTGTAATGAGATGGCATTGGGACAATTCTTCTTATGAACCTTTATACCTTCGGTAACACTAACAAATCCAAATACTTCATCTCCAGGTATTGGATTACAGCATTGTGCAAACTTATAATCAAGTTTCTCCTCTTCTTTCCCAAAAACCAACAAGTCATACTTAGAGGTAATCTCTTGTTTGTTGATGTCTTCCGGAACAGGTGTTTTTCGCATCCTGTTTTTGAAGAAACTCATAAAGGCATTGCTGTAAGAATTGGCAAAATCTTTCAACATTTGGTTGTCTATAGACCCCATGCCAACACGGTAAAATAGATCTAGACTTGTTTTTAATTTAAAGTAGATTACCATTTTATTAATGGTATCCTCGTTCAAAGAAATTTTCTGTGACTTTAACTTACGCCGCAAAATTTCTTTACCATCTTCAGCAATTGTTTTCTTTTCTTCCCTTAAGACCGATTTGATTTTTGCGCGTGCCCTTGCAGTAGTGGCGTAGTCTAACCAATTTTGATTAGGTTTAGCCTGTTCCGATGTAATAATTTCTACTTGGTCACCACTATTTAAGGCTGTGTTTAAGGGAACTAATTTACCATTGACTTTGGCACCCCGAGTACGCATACCTACCTCTGTATGTATATTAAAGGCAAAATCTAATGGCGTGGCACCTTTTGGTAAAGATTTTAATTCTCCCGCTGGGGTAAAAACAAATATTTCTTTGGAATATAAATTTAATTTAAACTCCTCAACAAAATCAACGGCATTGGTATTGGCATTCTCAAGAGCTTCCTGTAATTTATTTAGCCATACCTCAATACCTTGCTCTTTCTGGTCGCCATGTTTATACTTGAAATGCGCAGCATACCCTTTTTCAGCAATTTCATGCATTCGTTCACTTCTAATTTGTACTTCTACCCATCTCCCTTTTGGCCCCATTACGGTGATGTGCAAAGCTTCATAACCGGTAGATTTTGGAGAAGAAATCCAATCTCTTAATCTAACTGGGTTAGGGGTGAAGTGATCTGTAACGATGGAATATATTTTCCACGCTAGAAACTTTTCGTTTTTAGCATCGGACTTATAAATAATCCTAATGGCAAACTTGTCATAAATTTCATCGAAGGTTACATTTTGCGCTTTCATTTTTTTGCGCATGGAAAAGATAGATTTCATCCTTCCCTTAATTGTATAATTTAAGCCTTCTTTATTCAGTGAATTATCAATTACATCTGAAAAGGCATCAATATAAGCCTGTTGATCTTCCTTACTTTCTTCAATTTTACTCTTTATATCATTGTAAACCTCGGGCTCGGTATATTTAAGACTTAAGTCTTCCAACTCGGTTTTAATATTGTACAAGCCTATTCTATGAGCCAAAGGCGCATAGATATAGAGGGTTTCTGAAGATATTTTCACTTGTTTATGCTCTGGCATGGAGTCCATGGTAAGCATATTATGATATCGATCTGCAATCTTGATTATGATTACCCTTACATCATCGTTTAGGGTAAGTAACATTTTTCTGAAATTCTCCGCCTGTTGGGAGATATTCATATCCTTTTTAAGATGTGATATTTTGGTTAACCCGTCTACGATACGTGCCACCGTCTCTCCAAACATTCTATCAATGTCGTCCAAAGTATATTCCGTATCCTCAACTACATCATGTAGTAGGGCAGAGGCAATGGATACGGCATCCAAACCAATTTCGGAGGCCACAATCTTGGCAACCGCTATTGGGTGAAAAATATAGGCCTCACCAGATTTTCTTCTTTGGTCTTTATGTGCATCAACAGCAACTTCAAAAGCACTTCGTATAAGTTTTTTATCATCATCCGTAAGGGTCTGATAGCTTATGCGGAGTAATTCCTTGTATTGTTGAGCTATAAGTTTATTTTCTTCCTCTAAGGTTAATTGCGCCATACTAGATTAAAGTTAGTACAATCCTAACTGCTGTACAACAAAAATTATGCCTTTAAGTTCTTAATTCTATTGATTAATGTAGGGTGAGAATAGTTCATAAAAACATACGCCGGATGTGGGGTAAGGTTGCTTAAACTGTTTTTGGATAATTTTTTTAAAGATGATATTAAAGGTGCCGCCGTAAAGGTATATTTTGCAAAATCATCTGCCTGATATTCAAACTTTCTAGATATATAATTCATTACCAGTCCAGTAAGTTCGGATATTGGACTATAAAGTATGCCAAACCCTATTAAAGCCGCATGAAAGCTTGGTTTTGTTACGCCAATGGCCATACTCACCAACGGATTATTGATGAATAAGGAAAGTAGAAACAACATTACACCAGTTAAAGCAATGGAAATAAAAAGATTAAAAATAATATGCTTTTTCTTGTAATGCCCAATTTCATGCGCCAAAACAGCTACGATTTCGTCTTCTTCTAAATCATTTATTAAGGTATCGTACAACGTAACTCTTTTTTCTTTTCCAAATCCGGAGAAGTACGCGTTTGCTTTTGTTGATCTTTTAGAGCCATTAATTACAAAAATGTTTTGGAGTTCAAAACCTACCTCTTTGGCGTACCTTTCTATTTTGGCCTTTAGATTGCCCTCTTCCAGCGGTTCTTGCTTGTTAAATAACGGTACTATCAATTTGCTATAAAAAAGGTTCATGAACAAGGTAAAGGCAGCAATTAAAATCCAGGTATACCACCAAAAATTGGTTCCGGCCCATTCATAAAATTTAAATACCAAAGAAAGAATAACACCTCCTAAAACAATTATCATTCCCCATGATTTTAGCTTATCCAAAAAAAAGGTCTTCACAGTCGTTTTGTTGAAACCAAATTTCTCTTCGATCACAAAGGTTTGGTAATAAGCAAAGGGAGTGCTTAAGATATCACTGCCGATCATGATTATACCAAAAAAAAGAAGTGCCTGTAAAAGCGGCGCATCAAATCTAGCGGTTACGAAATTATCTACTAATCTAAATCCGCCAAATAGTAAAAAACATAAAATCAATAAAAGAGAAAAGGTAGATGTCCATAATCCAAACCTGTAATTTGTTTTTTTATAGGCTTGTGATTTTTCATATTCTTCTGCATTATAAATATCCTGTAGACCTTCTGGAATAGGATCGTTAAAATGTTTGGAATTTAAATAGTTCAACACCGTGGCCAAAAGGTATTCACCAACTAAAATTGTTACTATACAAATAAAAATAAGAGAAACATTAACCATATAAATGATTGGATTTAAGACTAAACGACCTAAAATGAATATTGTTGTTAGTTGGATTTACGTTGTCTTTTGGCTTCAAATATAAGTATTGCCGCTGATACTGACACGTTCATGGAATCTATAGCTCCTTCCATTGGTATAATGATATTTTGATCGGAATTTGATAACCACTCATCGCTCAAACCAGTACTTTCCGTACCTACCACAATTGCAGAGGCTTCTTTAAAACTTACATTGGTATAGTCTTTGGATGCCGAAAGCGCTGCACAATAAATAGATATTTTTTCTTTTTTAAGGAAAGATAGAATTTCAGCGGTATCGGCCATTATAATAGTTCTTGAAAACACACAACCTACACTAGATCTGATGATGTTTGGATTATAAAGATCTGTTTTGGGATTGGCGATAAAAACGGCATCCAAATTAGCGGCATCGGCCGTTCGTAATAAAGCACCTATATTACCTGGTTTTTCAGGTGCTTCTGCAACCAATATCAACGGGTTGTTGTTTGCTAGTTTAAGATTGGCAATATCATGCTGTTTTGCCTTTGCCATAGCAACTATGCCTTCGGTACCTTCCCTATAGGCTATTTTCTTATAAACTTCAGTAGATACAGAAATCAAATCAATACCCTTTAGAGAATTGATTTCTTGCTCAATTTTAGTTTTAGCAATCAATGTGGGGCAATAAAAAAGAGTACTTATTTCGTAATTGGCTTCTAAAGCTATTTCAAGTTCTCTTTTTCCCTCTACTATAAAAAGCCCTGTTTTTTTGCGTTCCCTGGATTTGTCTCTCAACAGGACCACTTTTTTTATAAGTAGATTTTGGATACTTGTAATATGTTTGATATCATCCATTGGTTGTAAAATTAATCAATCTGGTAAGTATTCCTTACTATTTCGACTGATATGAAATAAAAATTCGATCTAACATGAAAAAAATAGTGTTACTGGTAGTATTACTAAGTTTTATGGCTTGTAAGGATAAATCAATGTCTGATAAAAAAATAGAACCCGAAATAACACAAACAAAGTCCGATGTAAAATTTCCCGAAGCACTTACTAAGGTTTTTGATGCGCACAATGGACTCTCAACTTGGAAGGACAAGAAAACCTTGGTCTTCGATTTGCCGAAACCAGAAGGAAACGAAACCCATACGATCGACCTTATTTCAAGAAAGGACAAGATTACGGGAAACGACTATGCCATTGGTTATGATGGCCAGGAAGTATGGTTGTTGGATGATGGGAAATATAAAGGTGACCCTATTTTCTATCATAATTTGATGTTTTATTTTTATGCTATGCCTTTTGTTCTCGCCGATGACGGAATAAACTACAGTTCTGCCGAGAATCTTCAGTATAATGGTATGTCGTATCCAGGAATTAGAATATCCTATGACAATGGCGTAGGAACCTCTTCAAAAGACGAATATTTTCTATATTATCACCCTGAAACGTATCAAATGGAATGGCTAGGTTATACGGTGACGTATCGTAGCGGGGAATATTCAGACAATGTAAAGTGGATTCGCTATCAAGATTGGATGAATGTAGATGGAGTTATACTTCCGAAGGCAATTTCATGGTTTAATTATGAAGGAAGAACGATTAAGGAGAAGAAAAATACCGTCACTTTTGAGAATGTATCTTTGAGTAGGGAAGCTAAACCTGACAATTTTTTCAAAAAACCGGATAATGCCACTTATGTTGTAAAGGATTGATATCCCGATACGGCTGAATCATTTTATGTCGTAAAATCAACATAAAAAATGCTTGGGCAAATACCCACTTAAATTTTTATGGTAGACTATAAAACCAAAATTAGGCATAGACAAATTTAAAGGGGGAATAGGGTTTTGCGCCGTTTGGCATAAGAACTTAAATTATTGATTATCAACAAGGGGTAGCTTAAAACAGATTAGAAAAAAGTTGAAAATAGATTTTTGTAGATTAAAATTGCTTCCTAGCCCTTCTATTTCTGCTGCTTCTAAAATTTCTACTGCCTTTAGTCAAATAACCTACTAAAGCTAAGGCTCCAGCAAGTACAATAATCGAAATCATTAAATAGACTATTTCAATTGGTAAATCCATAGTCTTAATATACGAAAAATATGTGTTGCTTAGAATATAATATGTGATTAATGTCGTCGAAACTAAAAAATTGGTCTGGCCGATTTGCATGAATCTAAATGGTTTAAGTATAATTCTCTAAAAAAAACTTAAAAAGCTCTTTCCAATAGGTTGTGCCTATAACTTTTCATAAATTGGATACTTAATATAAACTTGCTAGTTGTCTTTTATGGATGTACTTTTTTTTGGAATTGCCAAAGACATTGTTGGGGCTTCACAAATTGCTTTTTCTTCAGAGACGGACACCCCTGAATCTGTTGGGGATTTAAAGAAGTATTTAATAGAAACCTACCCGGAGTTTTCTAAACTAACATCTTTGGCCATTGCCGTAAACAGTGAATATGCATTAGATGATGTACCTTTGGTAAGTAATGATGAGGTGGCGGTAATACCACCGGTAAGTGGCGGCTGATGAAAAAAATAATCGAGATAGTAGAACAGATAGATAGTGGTTTGGCCTATACGGAATTATCCGACCCCAATAGTGGCGGAATTTGTGTGTTTATAGGTGCTGTTAGGGAATTTACCAATAACCAAAAAGTGATTGGTTTGGAATTTGAAACCTATGAAGCCATGGCCATAAAGGAAATGAACAAGATTGCAGATCAGGCCATTGAGAAATGGAAACTGAACAAGGTTTTGATAAAACACGCCGTTGGCGCAAAAAAAGTAGAAGAACCTGTAGTTATTGTAGGTGCTTCCTCGGCACATAGATCGGAATGTTTTGAGGCTTGTCGGTTTTTAATCGATACCTTAAAAGAGACCGTTCCTATTTGGAAAAAGGAAATTTTTAAGGATAAAACGGTATGGGTTTCTGCACACCCGTAAAATATGGTGAATGAATAATAGGGAGTATAGACCTGCTATTTAAAAAAGAAGTGATAATATATGCTAGTAGACAACCATAATAGAACTATAAATTACCTTCGTTTAGCGGTAACGGACCGTTGTAACCTGCGCTGTAATTATTGTATGCCCTCAGAAGGCATAGATTTTGCCAAGAGCGATAAGCTATTTAGCATTGATGAGTTGTGTAGGTTGTCCGATATTGTTGTTTCACAAGGCATAGATAAGATTAGGATAACCGGTGGCGAGCCCTTTGTGAGAAAGGACATTATGGTGCTGTTTAGGCATTTGTCCGGTTTAGAAGGGCTAAATGATATATCCGTTACCACCAATGCTACCTTAATTGGGCCGTATATTGATGAACTAAAGGAGCTTGGTATAAAAAACATTAATGTTAGTCTAGATGCCATTGATAGGACAACTTTTGAAAAGATTACGCGTAGAAACCAATATGATACGGTACATAATAACCTGATTCGCTTAATTTCGGAAGCATTTAATGTACGAATCAATTTCATTGCTTTGGACGGACAGAATACGCAAGATATCTTGCCTATTTTGGATCTGGCAAAGCATTATAATGTATCGGTAAGATTTCTTGAGGAAATGCCTTTTAATGGCGGTTCTAAAACCTTCGATACCATAGCTTGGGACTATAAAAAAATCTTGGGGCACATTAAGGAAGCCTATCCAGATTATTACCAATTGGAATCACCAAAAACATCAACATCCATTAATTATAAAATACCGGGATTCAAAGGTACCTTTGGCGTTATCCCTAGTTTTAGCCGCACTTTTTGTGGTAGTTGTAACCGGTTACGTATTTCGGCAACAGGCGATGTTATTACCTGTTTATATGCCAAGGCAAGTTCCAATTTAAGGGATATTATGAGAAGCCCAAATTCAGAAGAGAATATCAAATTGAAATTATTGGAAGCCATAGGGCAGCGATCAAAAACTGGATTTGAAGCACAAAATAAGTATAAAGGGGTGTTTACAAACTCCATGACATCAATAGGAGGGTAATGGGAGAGAAATTATCACATATAAATGCGGAGGGAAATGCAGAAATGGTGGATGTTTCGGAAAAGGTTGCATCTTCTAGAACGGCGATTGCATCTGGAAAGGTATGTTTTACCGCAGAAGTATTTAACACCCTGGCGGCTCAGGATTTTTTGGGTAAAAAAGGAAGTATCGTACAAACTGCAGTAATTGCTGGTATTCAAGGCGTAAAAAAAACTTCGGAATTAATTCCCTTATGTCACCAGATAAATCTTTCCAAAATTAATATCGAAATAACTCCAGAAAACAATGCCTTTGCCATACAGTGTATGGTTAAATGTAATGAACGTACAGGTGTTGAAATGGAGGCGCTTACGGGAGTTTCCATTGCGGCATTGACTATTTATGATATGTGCAAGGCGTTATCGCATGATATTGTAATTACAGAGGTTAAACTGGAACAAAAAACAGGAGGTAAGAATGACTTCACACGCTAAAATATATGGTTTGGTCCTTTCGGGAGGTAAGAGTACTCGAATGGGTAAGGATAAAGGCTTAATAGCGTATCATGGCATTCCACAACGGGAGTACCTTTACCAACTTTTGGATACCGTTTGTGAGAGGACTTTTTTAAGTATACGAAGCGATCAAGAGGAAAGTCTTCCGAATTTTGATGTAATCGTGGATAAAAATGAGTTCAAAGGGCCATACAACGGGCTGTTTTCAGCTCATAAAACGTATCCCGATGTTGCTTGGTTGGTCTTGGCCTGTGATCTGCCCTTAATGGATAAGGCAGCAGTAACGGAATTAATTTTAGAAAGAGATCCTACTAAAATGGCAACGGCATTTGCCCATAAAGACAATCCATTGCCAGAACCCTTATGTGCCATTTGGGAACCCAAGTCATTTGAGGCTTCATCTACATATTTGAAAACGGGTACCAGTAGTTGTCCAAGAAAATTTCTGATCAATAACGATGTTAAATTGGTTTATCCGGAAAGAACCGAGGTGTTGACCAATGCCAACTCACAATCTGATTATGAGAAGGTTTTACAAAAACTAGCCTAAACAATATGGAAAGATACCAAAGACAGACCATTTTAAAGGGCTTTGGTCTGGAAGGGCAAACCAAGATGGCCAATGCCAGTGTTTTAGTCGTAGGAGCTGGTGGTTTGGGCGTACCGGTCGTAACATATTTAAATGCCATGGGTGTTGGTACCTTGGGAATTGTGGATAATGATACCGTTTCCATTTCAAACCTACATCGTCAAGTTATATATTCTGAAGATCAAGTTGGCATGCCAAAAGTTGCTGCTATCAAGCAAAAGCTTGAAGCTCAAAATTCAGAAACAAACATACATCTGTATGAAACGTTTTTAAGTGCATCCAATATATTTGAAATACTGGAAAAGTATGATTTGGTCGTGGATGCTTCCGATAATTTTCCGACTAGATATTTGGTAAACGATGCGTGTGTTATTTTAAAAAAACCTTTTGTTTATGGTGCCTTGCACGGGTTTGAGGGTCAAGTAAGTGTTTTTAACTATAAAAATGGCCCCACTTATAGATGTTTGTACCCTAATATGCCAAAGGCCAATGAGGTGCCTAATTGCAATGAGCATGGTGTTCTAGGAATATTGCCGGGGATTATAGGAAATTTACAAGCATTGGAAGCTATTAAGATAATCAGTGGAATTGGAAACGTGCTTTCAGGGACTTTGTTGCTTTTTGATGGATTGACACAAAGCATGCAAAAAATGAAGTTTATGGCAAAGCCGGAAAACACAAAGCTTAAGAAACTGGCCGAATCTTATGAACTGGATTGTGAAATTCCTTTAAAATCAATAGAAGCCAATGCTTTTACAACTCTTTTGGCTGATAAAGATTTGGAGTTGCTAGATGTTCGTACAGTAGAAGAGTTTGAAAACGGACACTTAAAAGCAGCTAAAAATATTCCATTGGATATTTTAGAAAACCAAACGGATAGAATAGATAAGACCAAACCAATTTACGTTATTTGCCAATCTGGAATAAGAAGTCAAAAAGCCATTGTTTTATTACAAGCCTTATTTCCTAAATCAGAATTTATTAACGTAATTGGAGGTATGAACCATATCAATACTTATGCTAATATCTATTGAGAATTTAGTAGTTCTTTGTCTTGGTTTCTTTATCATCGCAACCTTATATTCATCGGTAGGATTTGGAGGTGGGTCTAGTTATTTGGCACTGTTGACGCTTTTCTTATCTAGTTTTTTTGTGATACGGTCAATAGCGCTGGTCTGTAATCTTATTGTGGTATCCAGTAGTACGTATTTGTATTATAAGAATGGTCATACAAAATTCAAGGACTTTTTGCCCTTTGTCATTACCAGTATTCCCCTGGCGTTTATTGGCGCTTCATTTCGATTAAAGGAAAACATATTCTTTATTATTTTAGGCACTTCGTTAATATGTTCAGCCCTGTTTTTGGCGCTTCAAACTTTTTCATCTATTAAGAAACAACGTGGTACTAAAGCATATCCAAATTATATAAGTTACGTGTTGGGTACGGGAATCGGTTTTTTATCGGGCCTAGTAGGAATCGGTGGGGGAATTTTTTTGGCTCCTATATTAAATCATTTAAAATGGGACAAGGCCATTAAGATCGCTGCTTTGTCCAGTTTTTTTATATTGGTAAATTCTGTTTCTGGGCTGGCAGGTTTGGTTACTTCGGGTTCACTGAGTTTACCTTGGGTAGAGACCTTATGCTTGCTTTTGGCCGTGTTTCTTGGCGGTCAGTTGGGCATACGTGTAAGTCTTAAGAAATTCTCCGCCAATGGTATCAAAAGGGTCACGGCATTATTGGTTTTTATTGTTGGAATTAGGGTTTTATTGACTAATGGGTTGGGAGTTTTATAGTCTTACAAATTTCCCTCCTAATAAGGAGGTAGTAAGAGAGGTGTTTTTATTGGTAATTTCAATAGGTTTCGTTTTCTTTTTTAC
>CBFIGW010000116.1:0-10400 GCA_965662155.1 Maribacter sp.
AACGTCATGTTAAAAAGGCAACAAGCTACGGCAATAGTTGCCGCCAGACATAAAATAGTGGAAGGTGCCGTTAGTATGGTAGAAATGGCATTGCATGAATTGAGTAAAAAGGAATTGGTAGATTTGGATGAGGAGCGCAAAGCGGCTATGGTTAGTAATTTAATGGTAGTGCTTTGTTCGGACAAGGATGCTTCACCTATTGTAAATACGGGGACCCTTAACCATTAAAACTAGTAATTACTTTAAATTTACTACTAAATAGATTTTAGTGTTTAGTAGATTTTTATGAGCTAAATGAGTAAAAAAAAGGCATTTGCATTACGGGTAAATGAAGATATGTTAAAAGCAATTGAAAAATGGGCTGCGGATGAATTCCGCAGCACCAATGGTCAAATAGAATGGATGCTCATGAAAAGCTTAAAAGAGGCAAAAAGAGAGCCTAAAAAAAAGAATGATTGATTTTTGGGATTTATTTAACTTTTTAAAATCTTAAATTTGAAAACCGACCAAAAATTTCAATTTTTCTTAAATGACCAAAACATATACTACCCTATTAACTTTATTATGTATACTCCCCCTTTTTGGTCAAAATCCGTCCAAGTCATTTACCGTAAAATATACTACGGATAAGATACAATTAGACGGTATTTTAGACGAACAAATTTGGTCCATAGCGGAAAGTGCCGGTGAGTTTCAACAATATTTTCCATCGGACAAGGTACCCGCTCAATACCAAACAGATATTCGCATGCTCACGGATGACGCCACCTTATATGTGGGTATGAAGGTTTATACCCCAGGTTCAGATTATATTATTCCTTCCCTTGAGAGGGATTTTAGAGCAAGTGGCAATGACAACGTAAATTTAATTTTTGACACTTTTAACGACGGCACCAATGCTTTTTTGTTTGGCATAAACCCTTATGGTGTACGGCGCGAAGTATTAATTTCTGGAGGTGGACAGGACCTAAGTGGGTTTACTACCTCTTGGGATGTAAAATGGAAGGCCGAAACTAAAATTTATGACAATTACTATACTGCAGAAATAGCGATACCCTTAACCTCGGTGAAGTTTTCTGAAGGTGAAACCAAATGGCGTTTCCAAAGCTATCGTTTTGACATGCAATCTAACGAAAGGAGCAATTGGTTCATCATCCCCCAAAACCAAAGTGTGATCAATCTGGCCTTTATGGGAGATATGCATTTTGAAAAGCCCTTGGGAAAATCAAGGACACCCGTGGCTTTGATACCATATATTAACGCTATATCCGATAAGGACTTCACAACGGATCAAGGAAATAATCAGTTAAAAGTAGGTGGTGATGCCAAAATTGCCATAGGGAATGGAATGAACTTGGATGTTACCATTAATCCCGATTTTTCAAATGTAGAGGTAGATGATATTATTACGAATCTCACCCGTTTTGAAGTTTCCCTTCCGGAAAGACGACAATTTTTTATTGACAATAATGACCTATTTGGAAATTTTGGAAGTATCCGGCATTCCAACCCGTTCTTTTCGCGACGAATAGGCATTGCAACCGATAGATTGGGAAATTCAGTACAAAATGACATTTTGGGCGGATTACGACTGAGTGGAAAATTAAATAAAAACCTTAGGTTGGGCTTCATGAACATCCAAACAGCAAAAAATGAAGAACAGGAAATTGTGTCCAACAACAATATGATGCTCGCTCTTCAACAAAAAGTATTTGCAAGGTCCAACATAGGGATGTTTTTTATCAATAGACAGGCATTTGGGAATGAACCCTATTCAACACCCGATGAAGAGTACAATAGGCTAATTGGTTTTGATTATAATTTGGCAAGTGCGGATAATGTTTGGTCTGGGAAATTTTACACACATAAATCTTTTCAACCAGGAGATTCTGAAGGAAATATTTCGGCCGGAGCCTTGTTGGTTAGAAATACCAGAAAATGGAATTCTTTTATTGACTTGGCCTATATCAATGAAGATTTCCGATCTGATTTGGGCTTTATTCCAAGAACGGATATCGTAAAAGCGGTATCATCTGTAGAACGTTTGTTTTGGCCAAAAAAAGGGAATATAAATAATCACGGTGCGGAGCTATTTGGAATTTTTAATTGGAGACCAACCCTAGATTACAAGTTGGCCGATTATGATATACGTGGTCGTTATAATTTTGTGATGAAGGATTTTACAGAGTTTGGGGCAGAAATTTCTTCTAGTTACATCTTCCTAACCAATCCATTTGACCCTACCGCAACCGAAGGTGCAGTTGAACTACCGGCTAATGAAGAATATAGATTTGGAACGGCCACATTAAGCTATCAGTCTAACAGGGCCAACGTTTTTGCATTTGCGGGAGAAACTTCCATAGGGAACTTTTTTAATGGGGAACGTTTTTCTATTGGTGGCGAGGCTACCTTGCGTCTTCAACCAAAAGTGAGAATAAGTCTAAATATCAATTACGATAAGATATCCCTACCGAACCCTTACCCTAGTGCCGATCTTTGGTTAATAAGCCCTAAGTTTGGTTTTACTTTTAGCAAATCTGTTTTTTGGTCTACTTTGTTCCAGTACAGTAATCAGCGGGACAATCTAGGAATAAACTCAAGGTTACAATGGCGTTTTGCACCATTATCAGATCTATTCATTGTTTACAATGATAATTATTCGGTCAATATATTTCAACCTAAATACCGATCTATTAATTTAAAATTTACCTATTGGTTAAATATTTAGAATTTTAATTTTAGCCCTACCAATAAATACAACTATGATTTTTAAACTTAATTAAGGAATATGGTCAAAAACTACTTTTTAATCTGTTTCCTGCTTATTAATTATTGCCTCTTAGGACAGGCTGAGCAAAAGTCGTTCACAGTAAAGTATATTTCAGATAATATCGTAGCTGATGGCGATTTGAATGAGCCTATTTGGGAAATTGGTGAAAGTGTTAACAATTATTGGGAGTATTTCCCTCTAGACTCTATTCAGGCCAAACAACAATCTGAACTCAGGATTTTCTATGATGACAAAAACTTATATGTAGGTATTAAAGCAGCCTCGGTTGGAAATAACTATGCCCTACAATCACTAAAAAGAGATTTTAGGGGAAGTGGTAGTGATAGTTTTTCTCTTGTCTTTGATACATTTAATGATGGCACCAATGCATTCATGTTTGGTATTAACCCTTATGGCGTAAGGCGCGAGGCCCTAATTTCCAATGGTGGTGGAGACAGGAGGGACTATAGCCTTTCTTGGGATGTAAAATGGAAAGGAAATGCTAAAATGCATGATGGTTATTTTACTGCTGAAATGATTATTCCCTTAACCTCATTAAAATTTAAGGAAGGGGCCAAGTCTTGGCGGTTTAATAGCTATAGGATAGACACACAATCTAACGAGCGAAGTACTTGGACTAGAATTCCACAAAACCAATTAATTTATAATTTGGCCTTTATGGGCGAAATGATTTTTGAAAAGCCCTTGGGAGTATCAAGAACTCCATTGGCCATAATACCATATGTAAATGCCATTTCACAAAAAGATTTTGAAATAAACGAAAGCCTGAACAATATAAAGTTTGGTGGTGATGCAAAAGTATCCATTGGAAATAGCCTAAACCTAGATATTACCTTGAACCCGGATTTCTCACAAGTAGAAGTAGATGATCAAGTTACCAACCTAACCAGATTTGAGGTTTCCTTACCAGAAAAAAGGCAGTTTTTCATAGATAATAACGACCTTTTTGCAAGTTTTGGTGACAACCGTGATGCCAACCCTTTTTTTTCCAGAAGAATTGGTATTGCCGAGGATACCGCTGGCAGTACGATAGAAAACAAAATAATTGGTGGATTAAGGCTAAGTGGCAAACTAACCAAGGACTTAAGAATTGGCGCTCTTAATATTCAAACAGCGGCTGATGAAGTAAATGAAATTGCCTCTAATAATAATACAATGCTAGCTTTTCAACAAAGGGTTTTTTCCCGATCTAATGTTGGTGTCTTCTTCATTAACAAACAATCTTTTAAAAAATATGATTTTCAAGAAAGAGAAGACGAATACAATAGGGTTCTAGGAGTAGACTACAATCTTGCTTCGAAAAACAATACGTGGAACGGAAAGTTTTTTACGCACAAATCTTTTCAACCTGGTGATAATGAAGGTAATTTTGCCAGTGGTTTTAACATGCGATATAACTCCAGAAATTATAATTTTTACTCAAAGGCAGTTTACATTGATGAAGATTTTTCTTCTGACCTGGGTTTTATTAGAAGAACCGACATTATTAAAAGTGTTGTGGGTATGGAAAGGGTTTTATGGCCAAAAAAAGGAATTATTCAAAACCATACTATAAGCCTTTTTCCTGTATTTATCTGGAGTCCAAACAACAATTACCAAAACACGGATTATAGTTTCCGATCCAGATGGGAAGTTGGTTTTAAAAACCAATCTATGGCCACCATAGGTGTAAATAATAGATATACCTTTCTCTTTGATAGCTTTGACCCAACGGGTACAGATGATGCCGTTGAACTACCAGGAGATTTGGGCTATCACTATAATAATGTAGAGTTACAATACCAATCCGATTTGAGAAAAATTTTCTCCTATCGGGCAGAATCTACTATTGGTAGGTTTTATAATGGTAAAAGATTTTCCCTACAATCCGCTTTGACTATGCGTTTTCAACCCAAAGCATTTTTGTCCGTTTTGGTCAACTATGACCAAATAACCTTACCAGCTCCTTATCCTAGTGCCGATATTTGGTTGATAAGCCCTAAAGTGGACATCACGTTTAGCAAATCCATATTTTGGTCTACTTTAATACAATATAGTAACCAACGAGATAATCTAGGAATTAACTCTAGACTACAATGGCGTTTTGCACCATTGTCAGACTTGTTCATTGTTTATAACGACAACTATTTTGTAAACAGTTTTGAACCAAAGGCAAGGTCCATCAATTTAAAATTAACATACTGGTTAAATATCTAAGATGAATTATAAACTGTTATGTTCAGATTTGGACGGCACACTTTTATCTACAAAAAGTGACGTGTCCAACTTTGCCATTTCAGAAATATCCCGAATAAAAAACAATACAAAAGTTATATTGGTTTCCGCTAGAATGCCTAGTGGCATGCACTACATTCAAAAGGATTTAAGTATTTTAAACCAACCTATAATTTGTTATAATGGGGCACTTATAATGCATGGTAACCGGGAACTGCACTCGGTAACTATACCTTTGGATATTGTGAATCAAATATATGATTTGGCTTTACCTTTAGACACCCATCTAGGACTATACGGTTATAATGAATGGTTCGTGCCCAACACTTCTGAAAGAGTTGAAAAAGAAAGAAAATATACAAAAACAGAACCTGTTTTTAAAACTACTTTGGATACCATTTTTGATTGGGAAAAAAGAAATATAGGTCCCCACAAGATTATGCTTATGGGCACCAAAGATAGTGCTGATTCCTTAATGTCCGTACTACAAGAAAAGCTAAGTGATAAACTCAACATCTATCGCTCTAATGACACTCTAATTGAAGTCGCACCAAAATCCGTATCCAAGCTAAGTGCTATTCAACGTTTACTTAAGAAAGACGAGTCATTAAATGATATCATTGCTTTTGGCGATAATTATAATGATGTTGAAATGTTAGAAAAAGTAGGTCATGGAGTTGCTGTAGCCAATGCCAGACAGGAAGTTAAAAATATAGCAAACGATTTAACGCTTAAAAACACAGAGGATGGTGTGGCACTCTATATCCAAAAACACCTCTAATAACAATTTAAAAAAATCTAAATGATCGCTACCACAACCGAACCATTAATAACTGATGATACAGTGGCTTTTGGGTTATTGGCATTAGCATTGGGGTTTATATTTTACACCTCCAGTATTAAGGCTGGATTTTGGAAAAAATTCTACACTATAGTACCTGCCGTACTAATGTGCTATTTGATACCTGCAATTTTGGCAAGTAGTGGATTAATTGCTGATGAAACCTCCAATCTATACTTTATGGCCAGTAGATATTTGTTACCTGCAGCCTTGGTACTTATGACACTTAGTATAGATTTAAAAGCCATTAGCAATTTAGGGTCAAAAGCAATAATAATGTTCCTTACAGGTAGTCTTGGAATTATTTTAGGTGGACCCATTGCAATACTTTTGGTCTCTATTTTCTCACCAGAAACGGTTGGTGGAAACGATTTTGATGCTATTTGGCGCGGACTGTCTACCATAGCTGGAAGCTGGATAGGCGGCGGTGCCAACCAAGCGGCCATGTTAGAAATCTTTCAATACAATCCAGAAAAGTATGGGGGAATGGTGCTCATAGATATTGTAGTGGCAAATGTTTGGATGGCCATAATTCTTCTGGGTGTTGGCAAAACCAAAAGAATTGACAAATGGTTAAATGCAGATACTTCCGCAATAGAGACTTTGAAAGTAAAAGTTACGGCGTTCACTGAAAAAATCACTAGGGTTCCTACCTTACAAGATTATATGATAATGTTATGTTTGGCATTTTCTGCGGTTGGTATGGCCCATTTTTTTGGAAATCATATTAGCACGTATTTAGTTTCTAGTTTTGAGGCAATAAGTGATAAAAAAAGTTTTCTCTCGTTTCTTGGGTCTGGGTTTTTCTGGATGGTAGTACTTGCCACAATAGCAGGTATATCTTTATCTTTTACAAAGGCAAAAAACTACGAAGGTGCAGGTGCCAGTAAAATTGGTGGTATGTTCATCTATATTTTGGTAGCTACTATTGGCATGAAAATGGATCTTGGCAAAGTATTGGAAAATCCTGGATTAATTGCTATTGGTTTTATTTGGATAACCATACATGCCGGCCTATTGATATTGGTAGCAAAACTTATTAATGCTCCATATTTCTTCTTGGCCGTGGGAAGTCAGGCCAATGTTGGCGGAGCTGCTTCAGCACCTGTAGTAGCTGCGGAGTTTCACCCTTCATTAACATCAGTTGGGGTATTATTGGCCGTTTTAGGTTATGTGGTCGGTACTGGTGGAGCCTTACTTTGTGCCTATTTAATGGAAGTGGCCTCTAGCCTATGACATTACTATCAATAACTATTTCATCGGTTGCAGTCTATTTTTATTAAAAAAATATGGATATTTGCGACCTAAATTTTAAGAATGAAAAAGTTAATCTTTGTTATTGGTATTTTATTTCTAATAACCTCATGCAGTAATAACGAGCAAAACCAATTAACGGTAAACGGTAATATAAAAGGGCTTAAAAAGGGTACCTTATATTTACAACATATACCAGATACGGTACTTGTTACGGTAGATTCCCTAGAAATTAACGGAGATGGCAACTTTTCATTTTCAACTGATCTAGAAAGCCCAGAAATCTTCTATTTGTACTTAAATAAAAAGGACAACAACGACATAAACGATAGAATTACATTCTTTGCTGAGCCAGGTATAATTACTATCAATACTGATTGGAATACTTTTGATACTACAGCAAAAATTACAGGTTCTAAAAGTAATGAGCGATTAGAAGAATATAGAAAGACCATGAGCAGCATCAATAAGAGAAATATGGAAATACTTCTTAACGCTTCTCAACCAGAGAATTCTATTGACCAAGTTAGTATAGATTCATTAGAACAATTAAGTAACCGAAATACGAAAAGAGGTTATGCTTACGCTATAAATTTTGCGCTTAACAATAATGATTCCTATGTAGCACCTTATATCGCCCTAAAAGAAATACCTAATGCAAATATTAAGTATTTAGATTCTATCTATACTTTACTTACACCAGAAGTGGCCAATTCTAAATATGGTACAGAATTAAAATCATTATTAGAATCCATAAAATAAAAAAAGCATCCAAATTGGATGCTTTTTCTTTAATATAATTTAATTGACTAGGCCAGTTTATTTAACTGCTCTACCAATTTGTTGGCTTTTGTTTCTAACTCTGCCCTTACTTCCTTGTAATGTGCTTTTTTGTTATCAACATCATTTTGGTTTACTTTGGCTATTAACTCATCAAAAGCCGAAATTGCTCCATCTATTATTGCGGAACCTTCTTTAGAATGTTGATCACCATTGGTTTCCTCAACAACGTACACCCCTTCTATAATATCGCCAAGGACATTATTTATATCTTTCTTTAAATTTTTTATACTTGCCATTTCCTATTAATTTTAGACAAAAGTACAACTTTAAGTACGTAATAGTAAAACCCTTTATTAAATAGTAACCTCTAATAATTTAGCTCCCTTTGTTGTTATACTAATCTGGTTGGATATTGCTGGAATCAATACGGTTTCTCCTTTTTTAAGCGCAACTTCACCATTTTCTGTAGCAACGATAGCTTTGCCACTAATACACATATAAATAGTAAAAGAATCCCGACTTTCCGTATTCTGGACCAAGTCTTTCTCCAAGTCAATAAAATTAGTATTGAAATAAGGACAGTCTACCATAGTATTTACCAGATTTTTGGTTCGCACATATTCTACCTTAAAATCATCCTTTTTTTCATAATCTATGGCATCCAGTGCCAACTCTGTATGTAGCTCCCTTAAATTTCCTTCTTTATCTTTTCTATTAAAGTCAAACACCCTGTAGGTAACATCTGAAGTTTGCTGAATTTCAGCCAACATAACGCCAGCACCTATGGCATGAATTTTACCTGTATTAATAAAAAAAGTATCTCCTTCCGCTACTCTTTCGTAGTTAAGCAAATCTGTTAAGGTGCCATTTTCAATACTTTCCGAATATTCTTTCTTTTCGACATCTTTGTTAAAACCAACAATCAGTTCAGCGCCCGGGTCCGCATCCATGATATACCACATTTCGGTCTTTCCAAAAGAGTTGTGCCTTTCTTTAGCCAATTCGTCATTGGGATGCAGTTGAATGGATAGGTCTTGTTTTGCATCTATAAATTTTATGAGTATGGGGAATTCTTTTCCAAATCTTTTAACCACACTTTTTCCTAAGAGCTCCTCTGGTTGTTTATCTATAAGTTCTTGTAATGAGGTATTGGCCAATTCCCCGTTGGTTACTATAGAAATATCTCCAGGAACGGTAGAAATTTCCCAACTTTCTCCGGTAATATCACTTGTAATGGGTTTTCCAAAAACCTCTCCTAACTTAGTACCTCCCCAAAGTCTTTCTTTAAGAATGGGTTTGAATTTTAATGGATGTAATGTCATATTGATTAATTTAGTAAGATATATCCTACTATTTAAAAACGATTAAAATATAATAATCATATACGTAACAACATTTATTTTATTGTAGTTAACCGGAAAAGGTCACAAAATTTCTTGGAGTTTCGTAGAGAACCACCTCCAATTCATTATCAATTGAAATATGTGGCCGCAGTTTTTTCCAAATTATCACGGCTATATTTTCAGCAGTTGGGTTTAATTTCTTGAATTCTTGGACTTCAACATTTAAATTCTTATGATCAAAAGCATCCTCAATTTCTTCTTTTATCAAGTCTTTTAAAACTTTCATGTCAATGACAAAACCTGTTTCTTCATCAATCTCACCCGTAACACTAACAATAAGTTCATAATTATGACCATGAAAATTAGGGTTGTTACATTTACCAAAAACATTCTGGTTTTTTTCATCTGACCAATCTTCCCTGAAAAGCCTGTGGGCTGCATTAAAATGCGCTTTTCTACTTACTTTGACTTTCATAGCTTATTTTAAATTTTCCAATAAATGCTCATAAAATTTATCAAATATAATTTTGAACCATGCCGTATAATTATCAGGTACTTCAGCAATATCATTTTTAATTTCTTCGGCCGTCATCCATTTCCAATTACCAACTTCATCAGCATTTATTTGGGGTTCTTTATTATAATGCCCTAGCATAACATGATCTAACTCATGTTCGGTTAATCCATTATCAAAAGGAGCTTTATAAATAAAAGAAAACAATTCTTTTAACTCTGTTGTAAATCCCATTTCCTCTTGTAAACGCCTTTTACCGGCCTCAATATTGGTCTCACCTACCCTTTGGTGGCTACAACAGGTATTGGTCCAAAGTAATGGGGAGTGGTATTTATGGGCAGCTCTTTGTTGTAGCATAATCTCATTTTTGTCATTTAAGACAAATACCGAAAATGCCCTATGTAGCATAGCCTTCTCATGAGCTTCCATTTTAGGCATGGTACCAATGGGCTCGTCATTCTTGTTGACCAGAATTACTTCTTCTTCCTTCATATGGTAAAAATAAGGCCTTTACCCTATTTAAGACACAGTAACCTATATAAGAAAAAGTTAAAGACGTAAATATAATAGAAGATTTAGAAGAATCTCGGTGATTTAAGATTATTCTTCGTGGTAATAAAATCATACCTTAAGATTACTTCAAAAGAACCACTATTGAAC
>CBFIGW010000117.1:0-10246 GCA_965662155.1 Maribacter sp.
AAAACAATTGCTTTATTCGATACTAGGGCTTTATAATTCTCGACCTTTTAGTTCAGCTTTTATATCATTTTATTGATTGCCTCGCTGGATTGCCCCTAAATTTATTTCTTAGGTTTTTGTGACGTTCTTGGGTCGGTAGCCTTATTATTTGGGACTTGGTTTACGGGGTCGCTTTCATTATTGCTACGTTCCGCTTCCTCGGCATCTATATCTATGGGGTTATTTATTCCTCTAATGACCACCAATTCTAAATTGTTATCATCCTCATCAAAAATATCTTCTTTATTTATTATTCTTTCATCACCACGCCACACAAAACCTTTAAGAATTCGACTGTTTTCGGGTAGTTCCTTTTCTGGAAATATAGTACCGTCAGGATTTGTAAAAAATGTTAGGTCCTCAACATCGTTGTTCGCCATGGTGATTCGGATAGAACTACATATGGTTTTGTCTATACCGATTAGCTCATCATCATCGTTGTACATGTAATAAATAACCTCGGTATTTTGAACTAGGTCAATTATTTTTAATTCGTTCTCAATAAATTGACCATATAGATTAATGCCTTTAGCTTGGTTGTAACCCTTCATGCTAATACTATCCAAGGAAATGATAAATGCATTTTCCAAAACTTTTAATGAATCTAACTTTTCTGTTTTAAGGTTAGATATTAAATGTATACTGTCACCCGTCATTTGGTTGGCGCCATTCCATAAAACAGGTTTTCTAATTAACTGGGTTACCCCAGTTTTTTGCTCAGAGTGAATAGAATCACATTTTCCACTAAGGTCTTTTTTATAAAATTTAGCATTTCTAAAAGCCCTCAATATTCTAGCTTCTGGTTTGCCGGTTACCATTAAAGTATCCCCATGTACATAAAGCGAATCCTTTTCTTGTTCTTGCACCGAAATGGAAACAGCTCTTCTAGTTGCGAATACTGAATCTTTCGCTTTAAAAACCTCCGCATAATGAGCTCTAATAATTCCATTGTTAATGGTGTCGGTAACCGTAATATTATTTGTGGCCGATGCAAACTCCCTTGCTTTGTTAAAATAAACGCTGTCACCTTCTACAATTCTGTTATTGTAGTCTATTCGGGTATTTTTTATACCATAGCCACTTTCTACTTTAGTATCATAAAAACCACGCTCACAGTATATTTTATAGGTCTCACCAACAATTGTAGACGGTCCGTACATATAGGCGTTCTTTGAGGTCTGGTAATAATCTAATTGCTTGGAATCAACTGTATACTTTGGGTTATCAATATGTACACTATCCACAAACTGATACTTTTTAAGTTCCATAAAGTACCTTCCAATTTTACTGGTCAAGGTATTGGCAGAATCGATAACTGTTCCCTTATCTTGATAAAAAGCCTCTTGTTTTAATCTATCTAAGCGTAGGGTATCTGTTTTTAGGGTCATGTCAGCATTGGTCAACACCACATCTCCCCAAGCTTTTGCGAGCTTGGAATCACCTAGATAATTCATTTTTTTGGCAGTCATCTCAACAGAATCCCCTTGTTTTAGAATTACGTTACCGATAGCTTCCAAACGATTTTCTAATTGAAAATAAATGGCTACATCACACCATAAATCTGCTCCTTGATGTTCAAATTGTACCTGTCTTTCATCTTTGCTGAAAATGGATGCTCCAGGGTATTCTTTTTCATTTTTAGTAAAGTTGGCACCATAAACAATATTGATTTGTTTGGGTTCCTCAGGTTCAGCCTGTCCTAGCAAGGGTTGAACAATAAGTAGCAGGATTATTCCTAAAACGATGTTACGCAAGACTATTTTTTTTTCAAAAATAGGATTTTTAAAGTAGCTACACTTTAGTTTAGGATTCTTTTAGTAATGCTATTGAATAGGCTGTGGTTTCATATTTTGTTTATATCGCGTTCCAAAACCAGAATTATTGGGCTGGTAAAGACTGTCCAGATCTACATTAACACCATTTTCGGGTATTTGGTTTTCGTTGCCGAGTGCCCAGAATATGCCATTTAAGGCAATTTTACGGACTTCTTCTAACTTAAAATCATAAGGATGTCCCAATGTTGTAAAAAACACCCTTGCTGTCTTACCTGATGTACCGGTATAGGTTTTTGTCCAAGCAACAGGATTGGTTAGTGGAAACTTGTCCAAATTGCCGTCTATTTGATGCTGGGATTTAGTAGAGAACCCTTCCAGAATTGGCTTACTATCTCCATAGAGTTTCCAATCACCACCATCTACATGATACAACCAAGAATATGCCTCAATAGGTTTAAATCCATTTAAAATAGGATTGTTTTCTTCACTAGGTATTGGGGTAACTCTAGTTACAGGGAATTTGCCATCGTCAAAATGTCCGTGGTGGGTAATCCATTGCTGCCCAAATACTTCAGTGGGCCATTTGTTATTGAATCTCTCTGCCAAAACAGAATCATTTTTATACATAAACGCATGTGTAGTCGTTCTAAAACCAACCATGGGCTTACCAGAATTGGCATAATCCGTAATGTATTTACGTTCATTGTCCGGTAGGTTCCTGAAGCGCGTAAACATGACCATGAGATCAGCAGTTTGCAATGCCTCTAAACCTGCAATGTGATCGGTCCTGTTAGGATCTATGGTTCCGGTAGAATCCAATGCATAACAAACCGTTACTTCTGCATCCAATTCCCGTTTTGCCAACCTGGCAAGCATGGGCATAGATTCTTCCGATCTATATTCCTCATCACCGGTTACAAAAACAATGTGTATCGGTTTTTCTTTAGTTTCCGTAATACTTTTGTTTTTATTGGATTGACCACAGGATACTATAAGCAAGGTCAAAAATATTAGGCTAAAGTTAAAATTGCCAACTAATTTATTTCTCATATGAAGTGCTATTTTTTATTTCATCGGATGTTCATCCAATAGTTCTTGTGCCGTATAAAAATTATTTCGGTCTTTGGTTTTATCTCGTATCTCTTTTACTTTTTCTGGATCTATAACAGAGGCTTTATTACCAAATGCATTCCTAACATAAGTGAGCACAGCTGCAATTTCATCATCATTTAATAAGCCTTTAAAGGCCATCATGGGAACTTGACCTTCATAATGGTTACCCATGACATTCATAGGGCCATATAAACCGTGTAGCGCTAATTTTATCAATCGCTCTTCATTGCCTGTCACCCATTCCTGACCAACTAATGTAGGGTAACCTGCATTTTGTAGTCCGGAACCACTTTCTTGATGACAGGTGATACAGTAGCCTTCGGTTTCGTATATCTTTTTACCTTCTTTAAAGACTTCCAATTCATCATCTTTTAAGTGTGATGCTAGTATTTTTTCTTCATTTTCCGCTAAAAAATTATTTGTCAGCCTAGTTTCTGCAAAATTGAAAGCATCTTTTATCCATGCATCTAAAGGGTAATTTCTGGCCACTTCCAAAATAGTCATACCATCTTCTGCTGGTAGCCATGATGCGGCCGTAATGGCTTCTAATCGCACCCTTCCATGATTATCTGCCGCAGCTGTTTTTAATAATTCAATTGCGTTTTGTATTTGATAACCCATATAACGAACCACCCTAACGGCAGCTGCACGTACCCTGTGGTCCTCAGATTCTAGTAAATCTTCCAAGAGCGCATGGTCTACCTTGTTTAAACCCCAAGTAACCCAAAGTGCTTCCAATTTATGATGTTCATAATGCGCATCATTTATATCTAAATTAGACACCCAACCGGAGAGCGCTTTCAACACTTCTGCGCTGTCTCTACCTCTTAATTCCCTTCGTGTTCTATATCTACTTCTGTATTCAGGGAGTTTTAGATTTTCTAATAATTGGGGAATACTTGCATCATCTATTTTAGCTGGCGTAACCAATGGTCTAGAAGGATATGTGATTCTATAAATTCTACCATGTACATGATCACGTAGTGGATCACGTGCGTTATGCTGCATGTGTCCTATCAATACATTGTGCCAATCCACCACATAGAGCGAGCCATCAGGGGCAAATTCCATTTCTACCGGTCTAAAATTAGTATCGGTACTCGTGATTAGGTCTTGCCTATGTTTAGAGGTGTACCCTGTACCTTTTTCCATCATTTCATGCTGTTTTAATCCTAAAAATCCAATGGAATTAGCCAATAGCATATCACCTTGTACTTCATCTGGGAAATGCCTACTGGAAACAAATTCCATCCCGGATGTTGGTCTTACTCGATGGGCTTCCTCAATCAATTCTTCGGTAAGTGGGGAAAATACTCCATAAATAGGTTTAAGTGAGCTTGGCATCATCCAATTTACCTTTGGGCCAGAAGTATGTAAGAAAAAATCTTGTCCCCAATCGTCAAAAGCAATTCCCCATGGGTTTGGAATAGCTACTTGTAGCGTACGTTCCAATCTTTTACGATTGGGATTATATCTGTAAAATCCACCATTTGTCCCTCTAACCGTACCGTATGAAGTTTCTACGTTGGTATGTAAAAAAACACCTTCGGCCATATAAAATGCACCTGAAGGATCTGCGCAGAATGCAGAAATAGCATGATGGGTGTCATGATCATCAAAACCACTTAATACGATTTCGATCTTATCTGCTTTGTCGTCTCCATCTGTATCGGTGAACAGTTTTAAATTTGTCCCTTGGCTTACATATACACCTTCTGGAGCAAATTCAAATCCAATTGGTAAATGCAAATTATCAGCAAAAACCGTTTGCTTATCTGCCTTACCATCATTATCGGTGTCTTCTAAAATCAATAATTTGTCGTTTGGTTTTGGGTCACCAGGCTTGTAGTGTGGATAGGAGGGAAGTGTGGCTACCCAAAGCCTACCTTTATTGTCAAATGAAATTTGTGCAGGGTTGGCTAAATCTGGAAATTCTTTTTCAGAAGCAAATAGTTCCACTTTGTATCCTGTTGGTACGTTTAATGTTGCTATGGCCTCCTCATCATATTTATAACGCATTAATTCCTCTTTTTTACCCAAGTTATAATTCGTTTCTACGGAAGGTAAGCTAGTAGTGTTCTTGTCAGCTGCGGCAACATTATACTTATTATTTTGCAAGCTAGACCATATGGCTGTATCCCTAATTTGGGTCATTTCCCGTATTTTTTGAATCTCATAGGGGTAGTTGTCCGGACCATACGGTGCATGCCTTCTCCCGTACACATGAACTCCGTTGGGAATTTTATAGTCATTATGCCAGTAGAAGTTTTTCTCATTGACCATTTCAGTAATGGTAGCTCTTTCTGATGTCTTTTTTGGTTTCTTATTACCTGTAATTTGGTCTGCTAAATAGGTCGCAAACTTTTCATAGCCTTTGGAATTTAACTGTGAACCGTCAATACTGTAGTCATCATCACTTTTAAACCAATCTAAAGTTGGGCTAAATACATCAATAAAAGGAATTTGATTGTCAAGACATGCTTGTTTCATACCTTCCACATACATCTCCAGGCGCTTGTTCTCTTCAATACCGTTCGGTAAATCCATTTTGGTAGAAAGATCTTCGAAAGCAATGGGGGAAACTATCACCAATTTTGGGCTGGAAATACCATTATATTTCTGATTTTTGGTATGCTTAATAAAGGCACTAAGTTCGTTTTTAAAATTATCAAGACCTTCTGCACCTTGGAACGATTCGTTATAACCAAAAAATGCCAGGATAATATCTGCCTTTAATTCGGTTAGCCATTCGTCTGGTGAGGGAAAAAAGCCTTCACTACCAGAAACCTTTGCCAGTTCTACTTGAAATTTTTCTGCTCCAGGAAATGCCCAAGGTGAATTTCTAGAGGAATGTGGCCTAAAGCCAGGGGTATTTCCGCCATCGCACATATTTCTAATTTTCAAGGAGTCATTTGGAAACCTTAGATGCATTTGAGTCTCGAAAAAACCAAAATTTTGCATTCTTGAACCTAAGTTGTTTCCAATTAGTACAATGCTATTATTGGGTTTAATATGAACTAAAGGTTCTTTTTTTTCTACACAGGAATTGAAAAAGATTAAAACAGCAACTAGAAGTGAAAAATATGGGGTTGGTTTCTTTTTGTTCATTACGGTTGTCATAAATGCTTCTAAATATAATCATAAAAAAGCCACTATATAGCGGCTTTTTTAAAGATATGAATTAACGGACTTTTAAAAATCCCTATAGTCACCTTCCAAGTATTGGTTTGCCTCTTCCTCAGAGAATTTTGCTTTTTCACTGTCCCAATGTAAGGTTTGATTTGGAAACCTTCCTGCAATAACACCAAGTAAAATGGTCTCCGTTAATCTAGAGGCATATGAGAACGGAGCACTTGTTTCTGCATTTCCAAGGCAAGCATCAACAAACTGGTGATAATGTTTTGGACCTTCGGATGCATAGTTTCTTATAGGTTTTCCCATTTGGTTGGCTTTTTCTACAGCTTCTATCTCGGCAGAAATATCAACATATTTTCCATCTACGATTTTTTTAGGCAATTGCATAAAATGTGGTAACAATAACCTTCCTTTTTCACCAATAAACATGGCTCCTTGATCAGGTAGTTGACCCTCATCGGCAACTTTGGCATCCAAAGAAATTTTCTCTTTCACCGATGATTCTTCTTCTGCATCGCTTTTTTGGGAAGTAGCGCTGCTGTTTGGTAATTTAAGGTCTTCGTGGTCTATTGGAGCACCTGGACCATCGTACCAAATCCATTTTAGTCTATCTGTGGTCTGTTGGGTGCCTGGAAATTCATAAGTAACGATATTGTTTTCTGGAAAGCCAAAACCATTGGGTTCCCTACACTCGTTTTTAATGGTAAGTGGAACATCTAGTTGTAGGGCATTGTAAGGTGTATCAAATATATGTACTCCCATATCTCCTAAGGTACCACAACCATAGTCTACTAATTTTCTCCAGTTTCCAGGATGGTAAACGCCCTCTTTATATGGTCTTTTAGCGGAAGTGCCTAGCCATAAATTCCAATCTAAACTATCAGGAACGGTATCCTCGCCCTCAGGGACCGGCCCGTCATATCCCCAATTTTTGGGGGACCATGCATGCACGGTATGAACCTTTCCTATAATACCGGACTGAATAAGTAAAGTAGCCAGTTTATAATCGTAGAAGGAATGTACTTGAATTCCCATTTGTGTTACTAGACCTTTTTCTTTAGCCAATTTATTCATGGCCCTAGCCTCAGAAACATAATGGGTCAATGGTTTTTGACAATACACCGGTTTGTTCATTTCCATAGCCATCATAGAAGCTGGTGCATGTGTATGATCGGGTGTGGAGACGATGACAGCATCGATGTCATTTGACATTTCATTGAGCATCACCCTATAATCTGTAAAGGTTTTGGCATTGGGATGTAATTTTTTTGCAGCTGCTAGATTGTTTGCATCTACATCACACAATGCAGTAACATCAACTTTGGAATGTGAGGAGATATCGCGTAAGTCTTCACCTCCCATATTACCTACACCTATGTGTGCAGTTCGTAATCTCGTAATTTTCTCTTTTTTTTTGATTTTCTCGGTGCAGGACCATACGCCAGAAGGGAGAAGTACAAAGCTGGACAGGGCAGCGGATTTTTTAATAAATTCTCTTTTATTCATTTTGGTTGGTATTATAATTTTTTGATTTTAATATTTCTAAACCATATAGGACTTGAATGATCTTGAAACCCTATATATCCCGTTTTATATTTGCCGTAATCGACACTGTTTTTCCATTTGTCAGAATTCTTACGTTCGTACCAATCCTCTGACCAAGGAACAAAAGATACTATTTTTTTACCGTTCAACCAGTGTTCTACTTGTTCTGGAGTGAATATAATTCTGGTCGTGTTCCATTCTCCTACCGGGTGAAGTATTTTTCCCTCAGGGTCTGCTGCATGCATAGCATAATCAGAACCAGTTTGCTGTAAAGGTTTTAATTCTTCTGGTTTATCCGTGTAGCCTAGGCTAAGGTTGTACTCCGTTAAATCATGTATACTGGCATAATTTTCATCATCTATTAATTGATATTCGGGTGAAACCTGTGGCGGGGAATCATAACCTTCTTTTAGATGATAAAAGATACCACTGTTGCCTCCCTTAGGTAATTTCCATTCCACATAAAGTTCAAAATTATCAAACTCCTCCGCACCATATATTATATCCGTGCCTCCCGTATAATCTTGTTCTTTGCCTAATTCAGTGTCAAAAGTTAACTCTCCATTTTTGATGGTCCAACCCGGGGGAAGCTTATCGCCATTGTAAGCGCGCCACCCTTCAGTGCTTGTACCATCAAAAAGTGTGATCCATTCCGATTCTACAGGGGTTGTTTCTTTTTCGGTTACATCTTTCTTGTTTTCTGTTTTGCAAGATTGAAAAAATAGTAACAACAAAGGAAGGAGCTTTAGATATTTCATTTTTTAAAGTGTTGGTGATTTTATAATTATCCGGTAATTTAATAAAAAAAGGACAGCGGTATTAACAAATGTCAATACCGCTGTCCTAAAATTTATGAATTATGTTTTTTACCTATGGATCGTCTGCGTCCTGTCTGGACCAACTGAGACAATTTTAATAGGTACTTCCAATTCTTTTTCAAGAAAACCTATGTACTCATTTAAGGCATCCGGTAACTGTTCACTCGAGTTCATTTTTGTCAAATCTTCAGACCAACCTTTCATTTCTGTGTAAATAGGAGTAACGTTTTCCGCTTCAATATTATAAGGCAAATGTTCAATTTTATCACCTTTATAATTATAGGCAGTACAGACTTTGAGTTTATCAAATCCGCTTAGAACATCACCTTTCATCATCATTAGTTCCGTAACACCGTTTACCCTTACGGCATATTTTAATGCTACCAAATCTAACCACCCACATCTTCTAGGCCTACCAGTAGTTGCGCCAAATTCATTACCAACACGGCCCATGGTTTCACCGTCGTTATCGAATAACTCTGTTGGGAAAGGTCCACTGCCAACTCTAGTGGTATAGGCTTTAAAAATACCTTTTACCTCACCAATTTGATTAGGGGCTACCCCTAATCCTGTACAAGCACCAGCCGCCGTGGTGTTAGAGGAAGTTACAAAAGGATATGTACCAAAATCGATATCCAATAAAGAGCCTTGTGCACCTTCTGCTAAAATTTTCTTTCCAGATTTTTGGGCTTGATACAAATATTCCTCGCTATCTATAAAAGTCAATTTTTTGAGCATTTCCACAGATTTAAAGAAATCCGCTTCTAATTCTGCCAAATTATATTGGATGTCAACATTATAGAAACTGATCATAGCTTCATGTTTGTTGGCCAGGTTACGGTATTTTTCTTTCCAATCGTCTAATTCCAAATCACCAACACGCATACCGTTACGACCGGTTTTGTCCATATACGTTGGGCCAATTCCTTTTAAAGTAGAACCGATTTTTGCTTTTCCTTTGGAGGCTTCAGAAGCTGCATCAAGCAAACGGTGAGTTGGCAATATTAGATGTGCTTTTCTGGATATTAAAAGTTTTGCATTAATATCTAGGTTGAATTTTTTTAGGGCATCCAACTCCTTCTCAAAAATTACTGGATCTATAACAACACCGTTACCAACAACATTTACCGCATTTTTATGAAAAATACCCGATGGTATGGTGTGTAAAACATGTTTTATTCCATCAAACTCCAAAGTATGACCGGCATTGGGTCCGCCTTGAAAACGGGCAATTATGTCATAATTTTCGGTTAATACATCAACAATTTTTCCTTTTCCTTCGTCACCCCATTGCAGGCCTAACAATAAATCTACTGCCATCTAAATAAAATATATATTTGGTTAGTCGTTCGTGTTTTCTTTTTTGTTTTTCGTACCATAAAAGTAGAGAGAGTGCGTATTAATTTTAATATCAAAAACTTCTTCTATGGTCTTTTTAATGGATTGAATACGGGGGTCACAAAATTCCATTACCTCACCAGTATCTGTTAAGATTACATGATCATGTTGACGGTCAAAATATGATTTTTCGTATTGTGCTTGATTTTTACCAAATTGATGCTTTCTTACCAATTTACATTCCAATAATAATTCTATGGTATTGTAAAGTGTAGCTCTGCTGACCCGATATTTTTTGTTTTTCATGTTGATATAGAGAGATTCTATATCAAAATGCTCATCGCTTTCATATATTTCTTGAAGAATTGCATAACGTTCCGGTGTTTTTCTATGCCCTTTTTCCTCCAAAAAAGTAGTGAAAACGTTTCTTACAATTTCCTGATTTTTATCGGAAGCCATATAATCTGCATTAATGTACAAATG
>CBFIGW010000118.1:0-10191 GCA_965662155.1 Maribacter sp.
TGAAGTGCCTTTAGCAGGTGCAACAGTTCTGGTTAAAGGAACTACCAATGGAGTTGCCACAGATTTTGACGGTAATTTTGAAATTGAACTTACTACAGGTTCCGAAACCTTGGTAGTCTCTTACATTGGTTATGTATCCCAGGAGTTTGATACTACAGGTAAAGCCAATACAAGAATTTTCTTGCAGCCTGATGCACAGAACTTGGACGAGGTAGTGGTTACTGCTTTGGGTATTAAAAGGGAGAAAAAGTCCTTAGGTTATGCTTCACAAGAATTGAATAACGATGAAGTGGTGCAAGCTAGGGAACCTAATTTATTAAATGGTATCTCTGGTAAAGTTGCAGGTTTGCAGGTTACGAACAGTCCTTCTGGTTTGGGTGGTTCCGCTAGGGTTTCTATACGTGGTGATGCTTCCTTGAATATTAATGGAAACTCGCCACTTTTTATTGTTGATGGTACTCCTATCAGTAATGAGATTGTTGGTTCTAGTGGCTCGGGAACACAAGATGTAGATTATGGTAATGGAGCATCAGAAATCAATCCACAAGATATTGAGTCAATAAACGTACTTAAAGGGCCCGCGGCAGCTGCTTTATATGGAGCTCGCGCAGCGAATGGCGCCATCATTATTACCACTAAAAAAGGAAAATCTCAAAACGGTAGATTAGGTATTACTATTAATAGTGGTATTACTATCGAAAATATTTTAATGTTGCCAGATTGGCAAAATGAATACGGGCAAGGAAACAATCAGCAATTTGCCTTTGTTGACGGTAGTGGCTCTGGTATTGCGGATGGAGTTGATGAAAGTTGGGGTCCTAGATTGGATACAGGTCTTTTGATTCCTCAATTTGATTCACCAAGGACAGATGGTACCAGAGGTGGTGATACCTTTGTAAGTAACTCACCTATTACGCCAACACCATGGGTTTCTAGACCGGACAATACCAAAGAGTTTTTTGAAACGGGTATTACAAAGACCAATAGCATTGCTATTTCTAAGTCCGGTGAAATGGGGAACCTTCGTTTGTCCTATCAAAATTTGGATCAAGAAGGGACCTTGCCAAATACAGATTTACAAAGAAATACGGTAAGTTTTAGCGGTACCCTTAATGTGTCTGATAAACTAAAGGTAAACACTAATATTAATTATGTAAAAACAGATAGTGATAACAGACCTGCGCTAAGTTATGGAACAGAAAGTATTATGTATCTGTTCATTTGGTACGGTCGCCAACTAAATACCTTAAACTTAAGAGATTATTGGCAGCCTGGCTTAGAGGGTAGACAACAGTTCAACTACAATTATAATTATCATGATAACCCTTATTTTACGATGTATGAAAATACCAACGGACAAGATAAGGACCGCATTTTTGGTAATGTAAGCCTGACTTATGACATTAATGACAATTTAAAATTACTTTTACGCAGTGGACGTGATTTTTATCGTGATTTTAGAGATCGTAGAAGAGCTTTTAGTACACAGCGTTTCCCATTTGGTACTTACCAAGAGCAGAATGTTTTCTTTGAGGAAAGCAATACGGACTTCTTACTTACCTATGATAAGACTTTTAATAAAAAATGGAACATCAATATTTCTGCAGGAGGTAACCAGTTAAGACAAAATCAAGATAATACTAAAAGTGTAGCTCCACAATTGATTAATCCAGGCGTATATTCTTTTAACAACAGTAGACAGGCGGTGCAAGTAAGTTCTGATAATTACGAAAAACGTATCAACAGTTTGTATGGTTTTGCCCGTTTTGCCTATGATAACAAGATTTTCTTGGATGTTACCGGAAGAAATGACTGGTCTAGTACCTTACCCCAAAATAGTAATTCCTATTTCTATCCATCTGCTACGCTTAGTGCTATTGCCAGTGATATTTTTGAAATGCCAAGTTGGGTTTCCTTCGCCAAAGTTAGAGCAGCCTATGCTGAGGTGGGTAACGATACCGATCCTTACAGATTACGTAGTTTTTATAACAATGAAACACCTTTCGATGGTTCTACACCAATTCTTACAGAATCTGCATTGATACCAAATGCCGATTTAAAGCCCGAGATTACAGGTTCATCTGAATTTGGTTTGGACCTTCGTTTTTTCCAAAGCAGGATGAATTTTGATTTGACCTATTATAGCAGTACAACCCGTAACCAAATCATTAATATTGATACGGATATCGCCAGTGGGTATTCTAGTCAATTGATCAATGCAGGTGAAGTTCAAAACCGTGGATTTGAAGCTATAGTAAATTTTGTTCCTGTGCTTACCAAAAACTTCAAATGGAGCACAAATCTAAACTTTGCAACCAATGAAAGTGAGGTAAAGGATTTAGGCGGTGTTAATTTCTCCTTGACCAGTAGAAATGGGGCCTTCATTCAAGCGAGGGAAGGTGGTTCTATCAGTGCCATTTATGGCAGAGGTTTTCAACGTGTAGAGGATCCTAACAGTGAGTTTTTTGGTCAGAAAATCATTAACTCCCAAGGTATTCCTGTGAGAACCGATGATTTGGTGTACCAAGGAGATTATGCGCCAGATTTTACTTTAGGCATCCAGAACTCTATTAGGTATAAAAACGTTGACTTCGGGTTTTTGATAGATACCAGACAAGGTGGTATTGTGGTTTCAAGGACCAAGACAATTGGTAGTACTTCCGGACAGTTAATGGAAACCTTGGTAGGGCGTGAAACGGGCATTGTTGCAGAAGGTGTAGTAAATACTGGAACTTCAGACAATCCTGTATATGTTCCCAATACGACCAATGTAGATGCTAGAACCTTTAATAATAGATATTACGAAAGGGATAATGTTGAGGCTGCTAAATATGATGCATCCTATACTAAGTTGCGTGAGGTTACCCTTGGGTATTCTTTACCTAAAAAGATAACGGATCAATTGTCATTGAGTAGTGCGCGATTTTCTGTAACTGGTAGAAATCTATTATTGTGGACAGACAACCCCCATTTCGACCCAGAGACCGTAGGTGTTTCGGGAGGTACATTACAGCCAGGTATAGAAAACATGTCTTACCCAAGTACACGTTTGTTCACCTTTAATCTACAAGTAAGTTTCTAAAGGAAAACACTTAAAAAATCTAGAAAACATGAAAAAAAGACTTTTAATAATAGCAACCATATTAACCGTATTTAGTTGTACGGAAGATTTTGAAACAATCAATACAAATCCAAATTTCCCATCTTCTGCGCAACCAGAACTTTTATTACCTGGAATACAGCGAGAAATGGCCTATAACTGGGGAGATCAGGGATGGGAAGAGGGTTTTACCGTTGTACAATATGGTGCAAGGCTACAATTTACGAGTGGCGATACGTATAATTGGTCGCCTTCCGGAGATCCATATAATAATGCGTATGCTTCACTTCGTGATGTGGAAAATATTATTCGTGGTACCAAAGATATAGCAGAAGCTCAAAACTATTACGGTGTTGCTTTGGTGATGAAATCTTGGATAATGTCCTATGTAACTGATTCTTATGGTGATGCTCCTTATTCCGAAGCTACCAAAGGTATAGAGGATGGTAATGTTACACCTATTTTTGACCCGCAGCAACAAATTTATGATGGTATGCTGGCAGATTTGGAAACCGCAAATACAGTTTTGACAGATGCAGCTAATATCTCAGGGGATATTTTCTACGGGGGAGATATTCTCAAATGGAGAAAGTTTGCCAACTCCTTAAAATTAAGGTTGTTAATGCGTATCAGTGATGTGGATAATGCCAAAGCAATTGCAGGAATGGTACAGATTGCAAACAACCCAGGCAACTATCCAATTTTTGAAAGCAATGATGATATGGCAGTGGTGCAATGGAATTCGGATAATCCACAACCTAAATATAATACTAGATCTGGTAGTTTTGATGAGGTTCGTTTAAGCCAAACTTTGGAAACTAGGCTAAAGGACCTTAATGATAATAGACTATATGTTTTTGCGCAACCCACTTCAAATTCTGGGAAAGGTATTTTTTCCGAAGATTTTAATGATTATGTGGGAATGCCTAACGGTTTGGACGATGAGGCCGCTTTAGGATATAGTCCAACGGGAAATCCTGACGAGTCTGGGTCTAATTTTATATCTAGATTAGGAATACTTTTGGCATGTAGGGCTTGTAATCCAGAGTTGGCATCTGCCACAGCATCACAGACAATCATTATGAGCTATTCAGAGCTTCAATTTATTTTGGCAGAAGCTAGGGAACGTGGTTGGATAGCAGTTGGCGATGCTGCTAGCTTTTATGAAAATGGTGTAAGAGCTTCTTTTGAATATTATACTGGTAGGGTCGTTGCTGGGGGATGGTCTCAAATAGCTGAGGCAATGCAGAATACCGATTTGGACGCTTATATGGCACAGACCGGTGTGGCATATTCTGGTACTCCTGATGAAAGATTAGCTAAAATTTCGCTTCAAAAATGGATTGCCTTGTTCTATACAGGTTTTGAAGGCTGGTCAGATTGGAGAAGAACAGGAATGCCAGAGGTAATTCCTGGACCAGATGCAGTAAATAATGGTCAAGTACCTGTACGTTTTCAATATCCAAATTCAGTGAAGGCTACCAATGAGGATAATTATAATGAAGCGGCGCAACGCATTGGTGGGGACAATATCAATACCAAACTTTGGTGGGATGTTGATTAATATTGGTTTTAAGATACCAACTAGCTTATTTTTTAAAATGTTACTGACCATGGGGATATTATCCCTGTGGTCATGTAATACTTTAGAAACAGAAGAGAATGATCTGAATATTGACCATGTCATCGTTATCGGTGTTGATGGTCTAAGCCCAGATGGGTTGCAAAAAGCCAATACCCCAACTTTTGATAGGTTAATGAAAGAGGGGGCTTCTACAATGCATGCTAGGGCAGTGTTGCCTACAAGTTCTAGTAGCAATTGGGCATCTATGATTATGGGTGCTGGTCCAGAACAACACGGCATTACCTCAAACGCTTGGGAACGTGATAATTTTACCTTGCCCGCAATTACCCAGAGCGATGAATTTTTGTTTCCTACTATTTTTAAATTAATCGATACTCAAAAAGAAAATGCAGAAATTGGTGCTATTTATCATTGGAGCGGTTTTGGGCGTTTGTTTGAAAAAAACGCTGTAGATTTTGATATGCATCTAGAAACGGAAGAAGAAACCGCAGCAATTGCCAGTAATTATATTGCAGACAAGAAAGCGGTGTTCACCTTTATTCATTTTGATCATGTAGATCATGCGGGTCATGAATTTGGTCATGGTACAGCGCAGTATTATAAAGCTGTAGAAAAGGCAGATTCTTTATTAAAGCAAGTGATGAAGTCTATTGAGGATGCTGGTATTGCTGAGAAAACTTTGGTAATGATCAGTGCCGATCATGGCGGACTTGGAAAAGGGCATGGAGGCGAGTCGTTACAGGAAATTGAGATTCCTTTTATTCTTTGGGGTGCCCATATTAAAAAGGATTATGAAATAAAGTATCCGGTTTATCAATATGATAACGCTGCTACGGTAGCCTATGCATTAGATTTAAAAATACCAAGAGCTTGGATTGGGAAACCTGCTAAAGAAGCTTTTGAAGGTGTTATGGTAGAGGATGCCTATCCAACCTTAGTGCAGCTTAAAAAACCAGAGGTGGTTTCTACAGCGAAAGGTTATGAACAAAAAGGAGGCTTGTTTAATGAACAAGCCGCCTTAATTTTAAAAAACCCAAATCCAGAGGGCATCATAAGGTATACCTTAGATGGTAGTTTGCCAGATCGTAGTGCTTCAGCTTATGAAGACGAGGTTAAGCTTACTAAAAATACTGTGGTAAAGAGCGCGGTATTTGTAAATAACAAGATGAGTAGTCTTGTGAGCGAGGCATTTTTTAGAATAAAACCAACAAGTATAGAAAAACCAGTAGCTTATGATGTTTTTTATATGAATGACTTATCGTTCTTGCCAGCTTTAGGAACTGAAAAACCAGCACATAGCGGGCGTTCTTTTGAAATATCCTCAGAAGAGGTTCGAGCATATTTGAGGTCAAACTCGGTGTTTAAATTTAAAAGTAAGTTAGCGCTTACTGAAAATGCGAGTTATGTATTTACCACCCGTTCAGATGACGGTAGTAAGCTATTTATAGATGGGCAATTGGTGGTAGATAATGATGGAGATCATGGAGTGCGAGAAAAAAATGGGGATTTAGAATTAGCTGCAGGTATCCATGTTATTGAGGTGTTATGGTTTAATGGCGGTGGCGATGGTTGGTTAGATGTTTATATAGAAAGTGAGCAAATGCCAAAACAAATACTATCTACTAATCTATTAAGAGCAAACTAAATTTTGAAGAAAATTAAATCGAAACTTTTTGTGATTGCCATTGGTTTGGTAGAGGTGTGTCTTGGCCAAAGTATTGCAGACCAGTTGCCTTCTTGGCAAGAGGGCTATATGGATATTCACCATATAAATACCGGTAGGGGAGATGCTGCCTTTGCAGTTTTGCCAGATGGCACAACACTTTTAATAGACGCTGGCGATATGTCTGATATACACCCACGAACCTTATCTGCTAGAAATGCAAAACGAATGCCTAATAATAGCAAATCTGCTCCAGAATGGATTGTAGATTACATTGCGCAATTTCATCCTAAGAAACAACAAGTAGAATTGGATTATGCCTTGTTAACCCATTATCATGATGACCATTTTGGCGAGTTAGACAGCCTTAGGTTAAAAGCACAGAAAGGAAATTATTTTTTAACAGGTATTACAGAAGTAGGTCATTTTTTACCCATTAAAAAGATGCTAGATCGGGGGTTTTCGTATCCTATTAACCTTAAAAATGAACAACTTCAAAATGAGGAACGATTTAAAAAAGATGTTTACGGAATGATTCCTACGCTAAAGAATTATTGGAATTTTATAGCATATCAGCATAAAGAGAATAAATTAATTCATGAAACTTTGGTAGCAGGTAGGGCTAATCAAATCTTATTAGTAAACCATCCTAAAGAGTACCCTAATTTTAAAATTCAAAATATAGCGGTGAATAGTACTATCTGGACAGGAGTGGCATCAGATACATTGGCGCTTTTAAAGCCTGGGCAATACCCGGGTGAAAATCCGTTAAGTACCTGTTTAAAAATATCTTATGGCGATTTTGATTATTTTACAGGGGGTGATATTAGCGGTGTTGATGAGTTTGGAGGAACAGATTTGAACTCCCTAGAGTCACAATTAGCTCCAGTTATTGGAGCTGTGAATGTAGCTACTTTAAATCACCATGGCAATCGTGATTCGCAAAATTCATTTTATGTTAGAACGCTTCGCCCACGGGTATGGGTGCAACAAAATTGGTCATCGGATCATCCTGGGGAGGAAGTGCTGAGAAGAATTAGTTCTAAAAAATTATATTCTGGGGAGCGAGATATTTTTTCTACTGTAATGCTACAGCCTTTAAAAGATGTGATTGGTAGCAGGTTAAATCAATATAAAAGTCAGAATGGTCATATTGTTGTTCGGGTATATCCTGAGGGTAAATCTTATACTGTTTTTATACTGAATGATGCATCTGTAAAAAGGGAGGTCATGAAAAAATTTGGACCATATGAAGCAAGATAAGGAAGCATTCAACCTACAAAATAAACGGACCGAAGGTGATATTAATGGAACACCGGCACGTCAAAGATGGCAAGCGGGTATTACCGATGAAAAAACAAAGGAATTGTTGGCTAAAGATGCCCGTTACTTTTTTCATCAGGCATTATCTACACCTTGTTTAGATGTTCTTGCAGATTGTAACGGACCATACATTGAGAATTTAGCTGGAAAAAAATATTTAGATTTTCATGGAAACAATGTACATCAATTGGGGTTTTCGCACCCTAAATTGGTGGCACGGTTAACAGAACAATTACAAGGACTTACATTTTCTACACGGCGTTATACCAATGAAGTGGCCATCAATTTTGCCGAAAAATTGGCATCGTTACTACCATCTGACTTAAATAGGGTATTAATGACCCCAAACGGAAGCTCTGCCATAGGTATTGCTTTAAAAATAGCTCGTGCAGTTACAGGTAAATATAAAGTGGTTTCTTTTTGGGACTCTTTTCATGGGGCATCTTTAGATGCTATTAGCGTAGGCGGTGAATCAGTGTTTAGAGAGTATATGGGACCCATGATGCCTGGTGTAGAGCGTATACCTCCTCCGGTAACGTATAGAGGAATTTTTGAAGGGAACGAGGCCAAATGTTTAGAGTATTTAGAGTATGTGTTTGCGAAGGAAGGTGATATAGGTGCGTTTATGGCAGAAACCGTGCGTAATACAGACGTGCAATTACCCTCAAAAGAATTTTGGATAGCAGCTCGTAAGCTTTGTGATGCGTATGGCGTAGTGCTTATTTTAGATGAGATTCCTATTGCTTTAGGGAGAACGGGTAAAATGTTCGCTTTTGAACATTATGGTATTGAGCCAGATATTCTTTGTTTAGGAAAAGGTTTGGGTGGCGGTATTATTCCACAGGCGGCAATTGTTACCCGTGATGCCTACAATAGATTTGCAGATATTTCATTAGGGCACTATACCCATGAGAAAAGCCCACTTGGAGCAATGGCTGCACTTACAACCTTAGAAATTTTAGAAGAGGAAAAGCTTTTACAAAAAGTAACCAGAGATTCTATAGAAATATGTAATGCAATGACTGGTTTAAAGAATAAATATGACCTTATTGGCGATGTTCGTGGTAGGGGATTACTTTGGGGTATAGAATTGGTGACAAATAAAAGAACAAAGCAAAAAGCTATCGAAGAAGCAGAACAGGTAATGTATGACTGTCTTGCCAATGGGTTGAGCTTTAAAGTCTCTGCCGGTAATGTATTGCAGTTAGCACCTGCGCTTACTATAAATTGTGATGATTTAAAAAAGGCGATGCGAATATTGAATAATGCGTTTCATAAAATAACCAACTAAAATATACATGCCCATGAGAACCCTGCTAACCAATATGCTTTTTATAATACTCACTGTTACTTTTTGTACCGCACAAGATGCAGAACTGTTTTTTTTAGTAAAACCATACTTACAGAATGCAAGCCCCAATGAAATAACTATTATGTGGGAAACTTCTAAAGGAGAGCAAAGCATTGTAGAGTATGGGCTAACAACTAAATTAGGTAAAATACAAATAGGGGTGTCAGATGATGTTAATTTCACAGATGCCCGTATTCATACTGTAACCCTTAAAGGTCTTAAAAGGTTTACAGGCTATTATTATAGAGTACGCACAGGGAACCTGGTATCAGATACATATCAAATTAAAACACCACCATTTGCGAGTGATCATAAATCTTTCAATTTTTTGGCAATGAGTGATATGCAAAAAGATTGGCAATATCCAGATAAATTTAAAGAAATCGTAAATGAAAGCATCCTTCCTTATTTACATAAGCAATATGGTAAATCTATACCAGATGACTTGGCATTGGTTATGATACCAGGAGATTTGGTGGAACGTGGGTCTAGTTATGAACAATGGCAAAACGATTTTTTTGGGCCTGCACAAAGCCTATTTTCAGAAGTTCCAGTGTATCCAGTATTGGGAAATCATGAGCGTAATTCTGTTTTTTATTTTAAATATTTTAGTCTGCCTAAAAATGGAACGCCTGCTTATGCAGAACATTGGTGGTATAAGGATTATGGTAATGTGCGTATTATTGGTTTAAATTCTAATGACGGATATGCAGACAGTAAAGACCAATTTAATTGGTTAGAAAAGGTGTTAGAAGAAACCGAAAATAATACCGAGATCGATTTTGTTTTTGCACAAATGCACCATCCGCATAAATCAGAATTATGGATTCCTGGCGAGCGAAAGTCTAGCAGTAAAGTAGTAGCAATGTTAGAAGTATTTTCTAGCAAAACAGGAAAGCCAAGTCTTCATTTTTTTGGGCATACCCACGGGTACTCGCGTGGGCAATCTAAAGACCATAAGCATCTTTGGATAAACGTTGCCACAGCAGGGGGAGCAATAGATAATTGGGGAGAATTTGAAGGTAGAGATTATGATGAGTTTACCGTAACACAAGATGAGTATGGTTTTGTAATGGTGTCCGTAGATGCAGATGCAGCAGATCCCAAAATAACCTTAAAACGTATCAGTAGGGGTAATAATAAGGTAGGGATAAAAAATAACGAGGTAA
>CBFIGW010000119.1:0-10132 GCA_965662155.1 Maribacter sp.
ATATGTTTTATATCAATAATATAATTAGCACTAATTTTGGCTTTCTTAAAATTACATCAAGCATCTATCTTAAGTCGTAAGAATTAAAAATTTTAATGGAATTATTTGAAAACCTCATTGATAAAAGCAAGAATTGGCTACCCAAAGACGGTATCGTACTATATTTTGGGAAAATATTCAATCTAGAAGAAGCAAATACCTATTACCAGAAGTTATTGGAAACAATCCCATGGCGTAACGATGAGGCCATTATATACGGTAAAAAAATCATTACCAAACGTAAGGTTGCATGGTATGGTGATGAACCGTTTGAGTATACCTATTCCAACACTACTAAAAAAGCCCTCCCTTGGACCAAGGAGCTCTCAGAGTTAAAAAAAATTATTGAAGAAGAGACCGGTGAGACCTTTAATTCGTGCTTATTGAATTTATATCATAACGGTAATGAAGGGATGGCCTGGCATAGCGATGGAGAAAAAGCCTTAAAAAAGAATGGTGCTATTGGCTCACTTAGTTTTGGAGCGGAACGGAAATTCTCTTTTAAACATAAGGTTACCAAGGAGAAAGTAGAACTTGTCTTAAAACATGGTAGTCTTTTGGTCATGAAAGGAACTACTCAAACCCACTGGTTGCATAGACTTCCTCCTACCAAGCGTATTTCAACACCAAGGATTAACTTAACTTTTAGGACCATAGACACCTAAGAATAGAACCTTTTATCCTACTCCTAAACATTCTCCAAACTGAGGACAGATTCGTGGTAAAATAACCCACACATGAATTAAGAATACAATGATAAATAGAATACCTATCCACAAGGCATGACTAATATAAATTTCATCACCTTCTGGTCTAATAAGTGGCCACAACAATCCAAAGGTGCCTATAACAAATAGAAAAAAGGGAACTCCAGAGAAAAATATCAGAAAACGTAAGCTAAATTGATCTTGTAAAACACCGTAAAAAATATATCCTACAATAATAGATAGAATGATCAAGCTCCAAAATAACTTTTTATGTGTGGGTCTATTAACTTTTTCCATTTCATTAGTTTTTAGTGTTTTTAAAACTAATGGCAACATCACGCTCCTCCAATGACTTAAATCAGTATAAAATAATATAAAACACAAAAATGGAAGAAGTTAAAAATTAACTACCTTGTAGCAAACACCAAACATAACACCTATGAAATCAATGACCTGTAAGCAGTTGGGCGGCGCATGTGACATGGAGTTTAGCGCCAATACTTTCGAAGAAATTGCTGAACAAAGTAAAAAACATGGCATGGAAATGTATCAAAAAGGAGATAAAGCCCATTTGGAAGCCATGGAAAAAATGCAACATCTTATGCAATCGCCAGAAGCTATGCAAACTTGGTTTAATGAAAAGCGTGAGGCATTCAATGCATTACCAGACCTAAAATAAGAGTATTGCTTAAATCTAAAAAGATAGGTTTTCTACAGCAGCTATGGTATCATCCAAATCTTTATAGCTAAGGGCATCATTTAAGAAATAGCTTTCAAAGGCGGATGGCGGTAAGTAAACCCCTTGCTCCAACATACCATGGAAATACTTTTTAAAAGTATCATTGTTCCCTTTTGCGGAAGAAGCAAAATCTACGACAGGCTCCTCCGTAAAATGAACAGAAATCATACTTCCAAATCTGTTAATTTGGTGTGCAACACCTTTACTTTCCAATGCCTTGGCAATACCATTATGTAAATAAGCTGTTTTATCTTCCAAGCTTTTAAAAACGGAAGGGTTATTATTTAGTTCGGTCAACATCGCAAGACCGGCACTCATGGCCAAAGGATTTCCACTTAGTGTTCCTGCTTGGTAAACTGGTCCGTCCGGTGCTAAATGTCCCATAATATCCGAATTGGCAGCAAAAGCTCCAACTGGCAAGCCTCCACCTATTACTTTTCCAAAAGTCACAATATCCGCTTTTATACCCAAGACTTCTTGGGCACCTCCTTTTCCTAAACGAAAGCCTGTCATGACCTCGTCAAAAATGAGCAAAATACCTTCTTTATCGCATATTTCCCTTAGTCCTTTTATAAAAGAATCGGTAGGTACAATACATCCCATATTACCGGCAATGGGCTCCAAAATTATGGCAGCTATTTCTCCTTTATTGACATTTACCAAGTTGTGTACCTCATCCAAATTATTATAGGCAGCTAGTAAAGTGTCCTTAGCGGTCCCTTGTGTAACACCAGGGCTATTTGGGCTTCCAAAAGTGACAGCCCCACTTCCTGCTTGTATTAAAAACGAATCGGAATGCCCGTGATAACAACCAGAAAATTTTATGATCTTATCTTTACCGGTATAGCCACGTGCCAAACGCACGGCGCTCATACAAGCTTCCGTACCACTATTTACAAATCGTATCTTATCAATATTCGGCACCATTTCCACGGCAAGTTTGGCCAAATCTGTTTCTATTTCGGTAGGCATACCAAAAGAAGTTCCCTTTTGTGCCTTTTCTACAATGGCATTGATTACCGGTTCATAAGCATGACCTAATATTAATGGTCCCCAAGAAGCAATGTAATCTATTAACTTATTACCATCCTCATCATACAAATATGCCCCCTTTGCCTCTTTTACAAAAATTGGGTCACCACCTACGGCTTTAAAAGCTCTAACTGGGGAATTTACACCTCCGGGTATATATTGTTTTGCCTCCGCAAATAATGCGCTGCTCCTTTTATAAATCATGTAATCTTACTTATTAATTTCGATGGATTTAACCATTAATTTTTGCCCAATAGATAAACCAGAACTTTTAAGGTTATTCATCCGCTTCAACTCATCAACAGACATATAATACCTTCTAGATAAAGAGTACAAAGTATCTCCTTTTTTAACAATGTGTACGGCATCAGAATCTGTTGCTACCAGAGCATCATTATATCCTTGCTTCTTAACGTTCCCGTCATACTTGTACAATTGATGTTTTTCTATCAGATAGATAAGTTTCTGTGGGTATTTTTTATCCGTAGCATACCCGGCTTTTTTTAATCCACGCGCCCAGCTTTTGTAATCTGTAGGTTTATAATCGAATAAAAAGGAGTACCTACCCCTGGTAGTTAAAAAGAGACTGTGATCGCGAAATGAATACATGGGATGATTATACTTTCTAAAACACTCACCTTTTTCATCATCATCATGAAAATCATAATCTCCTTGCCATCCCTTGTGGCACTTAATACCGAAATGATTGTTGGTCTTTAAGGCCAGTTCCCCTTTACCAAAACCACTTTCCAAAAGCCCTTGGGCCAAAGTAATACTGGCAGGTATTCCGTAGGCTTTCATCTCTAATTGGGCCACTTCGGAAAAGGTGTCTATATATTCGGAAATACTTTCAATTTTAAAGCTTATAAAAATACCATCGTCATCCTTCATAGACCTATTACTATTCCTGGAATTGATAGTATTGGCCTTTTTATTTCGTTCCGATAATACATTTTTTGTTCGCATAGAATCGGAATATGCTTTTTTAGATTTACAACCAACGGCAAAGATGGCTAAAACCAACAACATCAAAATTTTATTTTTCATATATCCAACAAAGGTAAATTTTTCTTTTGCAATACGGTATTCATTCCAACAACTCCCTGTAAACCACCTGTATGTATTGCCAAAATCTTGGTTCCTGGCGCAAAATTATCATTCTTAATCATATCCAACAACCCATAAAGCATTTTTCCGGTGTAGATGGGATCTAAAGGAATTGTAGTTTCTTCTTTAAACCAATTGATAAAATGTACCAATTCTTTCGATATTTTTGCATAACCCCCAAAGTGATAATCAGTAATAAGCTTCCAGTTTTTTTTTGTTGTTATTGATGCTATTTCCTTAGTAAGGAAATCACCCTTTAAGGACGAAAATCCCAAAACCTCCTGTTTATTATTTGACGCATTTATAAGACCGGATATGGTCCCTCCGGTACCTACGCTAACACAAACTTTATCGAACCCTGCATCATGTGAAGTCAATATTTCCTCACAACCTCTAATAGCGAAAGAATTTGTGCCGCCTTCTGGCACTAGATAAAAATCACTAAACTCATTTCTTAATTCATTTAGAAACACAGGACTGGTCTTAAGCCTATAAGTTTCCCTATCTATAAATTTAAAGCGCATGCCATGTGTATGTGCTAAAGATAAAGTAGGGTTAGATTGCCATTTACTTGCCAACTCCTCCCCTCTAATTACACCAATGGTCTTTAACCCTTTTTCTATTCCTGCATAGGCCAAAGCAGCAATATGGTTAGAAAACGCCCCCCCAAAAGTCAATATGGTTTTATTCCCTAGAGCTTGTGCCTCTAGAAGATTGTATTTTAGTTTACGATATTTATTACCCGAAATAAAAGGATGTAAAACATCTTCGCGCTTTATGGCAAGCACAATATTCTTTTCTTTAAGAATGGGTAGATGTAAGTATTGATTCTCGCTTTGCAAAAAGACCTATTTTCTTAGATAAAGGTACTTGATAAAGCTAAAAGGCCTGCGATTTTTTAAATATTCACCATCCTTCTCATTAAAGTATGCCTCGCGTTCAAAACTTAAATTTTGATAAGCCTTATAACTGTTGAAATACATCAATGTCCGAATAACCCATTCTAACAAATACAAGACATAGAAAGGAACAATTAATAGCTCTAGCTGCTGTCTTAAATGAATTTTCTCATGGTTTATTAAGACAGCGTCTTTTTTTAGGGAGTGGTTTTTTAAAAAAATAAAAGGCCATAAAGAAAGACCAACATAATTCTTATAAAATAAATGCTTAAAAACCAATATCATAAAAGAGAACAGTTTTGTTACTTACAAAGATAAATGTTAAAATCCTTTATTTGCAATAATTTGGCCATTCTTGCTAACAATAGCCACCCAATCTCCAACTACATGAAAAAGGGAGCCGTAGGAGGTTAAACCTATGTTTACTAACAGAAAACAAGTAACTTTACCCTATTATTGATTTTTTTTGAGAAGGAAGTTGAAAGCCAAGAAATTACTTAAATGAAAAAAATCATTCCCATAGAAGAGGGGGATTTTTACTGGTCTGAAGAAGGATATCGTGTATTTACGGAGCAATACCACAAAAAAAGAGGGTACTGCTGCGAAAGTGGTTGCAGGCATTGCCCTTATGGGTACAATCCAAAGACAAACACCCAATAATTTCATTCTTTCGGCATGATTATTGTGACTTTATCAAGACAAGTCATTCACTCTTAATTACTAAAAAAAACGAATATGAAAAATCTTAAATTTATTGCTCTCCCCTTACTGGCATTGGTTTTGTTAGCTTCCTGTTCTTCAGTTAGAGTCCTTTCGGACTATGACCAACAGGCCAATTTTAATGAATATAAATCATACGCTTTTTACAAAACAGGTATAGATAAAGCTCAAATTTCTGACCTTGATAAAAAAAGAATATTACGTGCCATAGAATCTGAAATGGCGTCTCGTGGGTTCATGAAATCTGAGAATCCAGACCTATTGATAAGTATATTTACCAAAGAACAGGAACGTGTAGATATTTACAACAATAACTTTGGTTGGGGAGGTGCCTGGGGCTGGGGTTACAATCCATATGCTTGGGGACCAGGCTGGGGCTGGGGCTGGGGCGGCGGCAGTAGTGTTAGCGCATCCACACAGGGCTCTTTATATATAGATTTAATAGACACCAAAAGCAAAGAATTGGTGTGGCAAGGGAAAGGTGAGGGCACCTTGGCTAATACTGCCAATATAGAAAAGAAAGAACAACGTATTCGGGAATTTGTAACTCAAATTTTGGAACAATATCCCCCTAATGCAATAGCGACCAATTAAGTTTAAGTTGATTTATTAGGAAGTCGGTTTGGGTATTCTTATCCAAACCGACTTTTTTTATAGCAATGGAAAATGACCACTTTTCTTTGCTTCATTCAAAACAAATGCACTTTTTACGGCACCTATGTTGGGCAATGTTGCAATACGTGATTTTGCAAAATCGTAATACGCATCTAAATTTTTTACCGTCACCTTCAAAAGAAAATCAAACTCACCCCCTACTACATAGCATTCTGTCACCTCATTAAATTCAGATATACTTTCCAAAAAACTGTCCATAAGATCACCTTTTTGAGCATCCAACGAAACAAAACTAAAAACTGTGATACTCTGTTCTATTTTAGAAGTATCCAAAACGGCGGTATAATTTGTAATATACCCTTCTTGCTCCAAACGTTTAATTCGTTCGTAGACAGGTGTTTTGGTAAGTCCCAAATGTTCGGCGATAGATTTTACTACCGTCTTGGCATCTTTTTCCAAGATTTTTAAAATCTCCCTATCTATATAATCTAATTTTTCTATCAAAACATTTTCCTTTTTTACATCAACAAAAATGTACTAATTAACACTATTTCCTATTAAACATGTATAATTTAGGAATATTATCTAATAATATATAATTAACACATACAAATACCTTAAATACTTATATTTATTAGTGATATGAGATACGAAAGCAACCCTATTTTGGATAAACTTCCAAAACATTTAAAGCAATACATAAAACCTCAAAATTATGAGGCTTATTCCGCTATTGACCAAGCTGTATGGCGCTATGTGATGCGAAAGAATGTGGACTACTTAAGTACAGTAGCGCATGATGCATACGTAAAAGGTCTTCAAAAAACCGGGATTTCCATAGACCACATTCCCAATATGTACGGTATGAACCGTATTCTTAAAGACTTGGGTTGGGCAGCGGTTGCCGTAGACGGATTTATTCCACCTGCCGCTTTCATGGAATTCCAAGCGTATAATGTTTTGGTTATAGCTTCAGACATAAGACAACTAGAGCATATCGCCTATACTCCAGCTCCGGATATCATCCATGAGGGCGCAGGTCACGCCCCAATTATCGCCAATTCCGAATATGCAGCCTACCTTAGGAGATTTGGTGAAATTGGCTGTAAGGCCGTTTCAAGTGCCAAAGATTTTGAACTGTACGAAGCCGTAAGGCATTTATCCATTATAAAAGAAGCAAAAGGAACGGACGCAGAAGAAATTAAAAAGGCTGAAAACAAGGTTGCTGAATTACAGCATAATATGGGCGAACCCAGTGAAATGGCGCTAATTAGAAATTTACATTGGTGGACGGTTGAATATGGGCTTATAGGCTCATTGGACCAACCAAAAATTTATGGTGCAGGACTACTGTCTTCTATAGGTGAAAGCACTTGGTGTATGACCGATAAAGTAAAGAAATTACCTTATTCCATTAAAGCGGCACATACGCCTTTTGACATAACCAAACCACAACCACAGCTATTTGTAACTCCGGACTTTGCCTTTTTAAGTCAGGTTTTAGAAGATTTTGCAAACACCATGGCCTTAAGAACAGGAGGCTTAAGTGGAATCCAAAAATTAATAAACTCAAAGGAATTGGGCACTATAGAACTTAGTACGGGCTTACAGGTATCCGGTAATTTTGAATCTGTTATAGAGCATAATGGCGCTCCTATTTATTTTCAAACAAAAGGAAAATCTGCATTGGCATATCATGAAAAAGAATTGGTTGGCCAAGACACTAACCAACATGCTACTGGTTTTGGCTCTCCTATTGGTAGGTTAAAAGGTATTAATATCGCTATTGAAGAAATGAGTCCTAGAGACTTAAAAGCATACAATATTTACGAGGGCAAAAAAGTCGCCTTGGATTTTGAAGGCGGCATAAAGGTCACTGGAACCATAATTACGGGAACAAGAAACCTTCAGGGACAAATTATATTGATCACTTTTGAAAATTGCAAGGTCACCTATAATGGAAAGGTTTTATTTGAATCGAACCAAGAACTATACAACATGGCCATTGGGGAAAAAATCATTTCTGCTTATAACGGCCCCGCAGACTTACAAAGTTTTGACCTTATTGATCATGAGTTAAGCAAAACCATTCATTTTACAGAAGAAACCACTAAAAATCAACTCAACTTATATTATAAACAAATACGCGATTTTAGAGAAGGTCGTAACACTACGATTTCTAGAAATAAAGTATTTGAAGTAGTAAAAGAAAACTTTCCCAATGATTGGCTGTTATCCATAGAGCTATATGAGCTAGCTATAAACAATGGAGACGACGAGTTTGCCAATTCAATTAAAAAACATCTGGAAAATATAAAACAAGATAAGCCAGAATTAGGACATTTAATAGATGATGGCCTGTACTTAGTGAATGAAGAATTTCAAGTTTAAAATATCGTATAATCAAAAATTCAAACTAAATTCGGGAAAAACCAAATTACCAAACCGCAGCAGCATGAAAAACCTATTTTTTTTCGCCCTTTTATTTCTCAGTCCTATGATTTTTGCCCAAACGGAAGCAAATTACGATGAAACAAAAGTTCCAAAATTTCAACTGCCCGACCTGTTGACCTCCTTTAGTGGAAATGCAATAGAAACACAAGAACAGTGGGAAGAAAACCGACGGTACGAAATATTTCAATTTTTTGAAAAACAAGTTTATGGCAAGGTGCCCGACCGTTTAGATGAATACTCTTTTAAACTTTTAGAAGAAAGTAACGATGCCTATGAAGGTAAGGCTCGGCGGAAACAGGTGGCCATAAGTTTGAAGAAAAACAAGCGTACCATTACATATAACATGCTTATCTACTTACCAAAGGGAAACCCCACGGCTCCTGTATTTTTAGGATACAATTTTTATGGCAATCATACAGTAACCACAGATCCTAAAGTACGGATTACGGATGCTTGGGTTGCAAACAACGAAACTTTCGGAATTACCGACCACAAAGCTGGCGAAAATACAAGAGGTGTGAGAACCAACCGCTGGGCCATTGAAAAAATGCTGGACAATGGCTACGGGCTTGCCACTATATACTATGGTGAGGTTGACCCTGATAAAAATGATTTTTCAGACGGTGTACATCATCTTTTCTATCAAGAAGGACAAAACAAACCTAAAACCAATGAATGGGGAAGCGTTGCCGGGTGGGCCTTCGGTTTAAGCAAAGCCATGGACTATCTGGAAAATGATGGCAACATTTCGGATGTAATCGTATTTGGACATTCACGTTTGGGCAAAGCAGCATTGTGGGCCGGTGCCACCGATAAAAGATTTACGGGCGTAATCAGTAATGATTCTGGTTGTGGTGGCGCAGCCTTATCGAAAAGAAAGTTTGGTGAAACCGTAGAGCGCATCAACACTTCTTTTCCTCATTGGTTTGCCGATAGCTTTAAAAAGTACAATGATAACGAACGCACATTACCGGTAGACCAACATCAGTTACTTGCCTTGATGGCCCCGCGACCTTTATATGTTGCCAGTGCTGTTGAAGACCAATGGGCCGACCCAAAAGGCGAATTTTTGTCTACTTACTATGCCTCAAAAGTGTATGAACTTTATGGAAAAGAAGGTGTCACCTCTGTAGATATGCCTGAAGTTGAACGACCCATTCAAAAAACGGTAGCCTATCACATACGAAATGGCAAACACGATGTTACCGATTACGATTGGGAACAATATATTGTTTGGGCCAAAACCTTCACCAAGTAAAATTTAATCTTTGAAAAGTACTTCTGGCAGGTTTTGGTCAATTACTTTATTATTGTAGACCAAAGTCCAACCCATAGAGTTTGTGAGAATGTAGAATTTCTGCAATTCGCTAATCAGCCTGTTTTCAGCATTCGTACGCAGTGCAGACCCTTCTACTTTTTTCATTAAAGAGGCTTTTACGGTTTTCTTGATCTTGTTATAATCGGCAGCATCAAACTGGTTCAAGTAATCTGCAGTAACGTCGTAGTATTCAAAATCTGGATTCAAATTAATTTCCGCTTCCGGTATGGTATTAATTTTTACTGTTTTGGTTGCTTGATCCACTTCAAATTCAATCTTACTTAAATCATAAGCTACCGTTACATCCGCATTTACCACAACCAAAGCTTTTTTCTCCGCTCGCAATAACGGACCAAAAAGCTCTTTTGAATCTTTATAGTTATATACCTCCGCAAAATGACCTTCTGTAACTATTAGTTTAGATACATTGGTAATCTCTTGCTGAATAAGCATAGAATTTTCCTCAAGAATAGATTGATCTTCTTTTCCATCATTACAGGAA
>CBFIGW010000120.1:0-9825 GCA_965662155.1 Maribacter sp.
TTTTTATTTTAGGGGATTAGTGTGGACCCTATCGAACCTTGATCGGTTAATTTTAATTCAAAAATCTTCTTGGGTTCCAGACCAGCTTCTTTTCTATGGGAAACAAAAATAACGGTGGTCTTTGTCTCTTGTGCTATTTTGTTGGTAAGTGCAACTAACAACTGAGCGGACGCATCGTCCATTCCGCTAGTGGGCTCATCTAAAATAAGTAATGGTGGATGTTTTACCATAGCTCTTGCAGTCATTATCAAGCGTTTTTGACCTATGGATAATTCTCTAAACAAAATATTTCTTATATCGCTTAGATTTAATAAAACCAACCATTCTTTTATAACCCTAGATTGTGCTTCTGTAGGTTTGGTGTAGAGTCCTATAGAATCTGTAAGTCCGGAAATCAGCATATGTTCCACAGTGTGTCTACCGGTAAATTTATCGGTCATGGAAGGTGTAAAATAGCCTAGCTTCTTTTTAATATCCCAAACGCTTTCCCCCGAACCCTTTTTTTGTCCAAAAATATAAAGTTCTTGTCCATAGGCTTTTGGATTGTCGCCTGTAACCATACCTAGTAAAGTAGACTTACCAGAGCCATTTTTTCCCATCAATTGCCAAAATTCGCCTTTTTTCAACTCCCAATTAATATTCCTAACTATGGGTTTGTCGCCATAGGAAACCGAAACGTTCTTAAAATGAACCAAAGTTACTCCCGGAACTTCTATCGTTTCTAAAGCACTAGGTATTGTACCATCCAATTTCTTTTCTGACATTAAATTCAAATTGTCATAATTCCCTAACTCACTAAATTCGTCTTGTCTAAGTTTGCCCAAATTAGAAATGAAAGGAAGGACATCAGTTTTTCTACTTACTAATTGAATGAAGGTAATTTTCTCTGAATATTTTAAGAAAAGTAGGCTTAATTCTTTTTGGAAATCCACATCTAAATTATCAAATGGATTGTCCAAAATGATATAATCCGGATGTGTATTTATGATATAAAAAAGCAATGCTTTTTTCTGCTCCCCGCTGGATAATGTTTTTAACGCCTGTTTACTATTTGTTAGGTATTTATGGTCATGTCTTTCTTCCTCATCTATAAACTTGTGAAGTCTTAAAGGTGAAAATAACTCGCCTCTTTTGGTGCTAAATTGTTTAAACTGCGAATTTGCCCCTTTTAAAATGGTATTGATAAAATCTCTTTTGCGTGAGTTGTTATCTATAAAGACCGCCCAATGTTCCATCATACCAAATCAATTCTATAAATGTGTACGGTGTTGTTATGGTAAACGGTGGTTTTTTCTATATGCATGCCATTTTTTTCTGCTACGCGCTGTGAGGCAATATTGTCTATTTGGATTATGGATATGAGATGTGATGCCCATTTATTTTGTTTGGCAATCTCTTTACATTTCTTAGCTGCTTCGGAAGCATAACCAAGTCCCCAATACACAGGGAGTATGGAATACCCAATTTCTAATTCTTTTTCACCATCAACATTTTGTAACATTAGTCCGCACAAGCCAATTAAAGAGTTAGTGTTTTTGTCTATTAAGGCATTCATCCCGCCAGTATTATTTCTATACCGATTAAAAATAGTATCGAACTGGTCTTGACAAGCAATTTTAGGGTCTTTGTTGATTCCTTTCCAATATTGATTGCTTTTAGCTTCTTGGTGAAATGGTAGCCAGGCCTCATAATCTGATGGCAGTACTTTTCTAAATACTAATCTTTTGGTTTCTTCTCCTATCAAAAGATAGTCCATATCTCAATCTCTGGTAAATTCGATTTTGTCACCAATTTCCAACAACCATTTTTCGGACAGTCCTGCGTTTATTTCAAGAACATATTTAACAGGAACTATAGATGGAAGTCCACTTTCGTCTAGGGGCTGGGCATTTTCCTGAAAACTAGCTATTTTAAAATTTTCATCAATAAAAATAATATCAAGAGGAATCTCCGTATTTTTCTTATAAAATGAATGTCTGTTTACATCGGGAAAGATAAAAAGCATCCCTTGTTTAGTCTCCATTCCCTTTCGGTACATTAGCCCCGTTTGTGTTTCATAATCGGTCTCTGCAATTTCAATGTCAAGCTTTACCAATAATGAATCCGTTTCCTTTTTAAATATTTGTAGCGTACCTTCTTTGGTAAAAGCTACGGGTTCTGTTTTAATTACATTTTTGGTTTCTTGCTTACAACTCGTAACCAGGGTCAAGTAGATAAAGGGTATGTAGAACAATTTCAAGAATCTCATGGCACTTTGTACTTTGGGTTATATTACGCCTTTTTAGTTGGTCTAAGCATTAAATAAAATCCTATAATTATAAAAGGTATGCTAAGCCATTGCCCGGTTGATAAAAGGCCTAAAGACTCCTCAAAACCGCCTTGGCTCTTTTTTACAAATTCTACAAAAAATCTAATAGTCCATAATAACACAAGGAACAAACCAAAAAGGAAACCTGTTGTGTTCTTTTTATCGGTTTTCCAATATAGATAATATAATAGTACAAATACAAAAATGTAACAAATGCCTTCGTATAATTGTGCCGGATGACGATAAGGAATTTCCGCTAGGTATTGTGAGAATTCTGGATTGTTCTCTATGGCATTATATGCGGCATTCAAAGTTTTTTCTTTGGTAACACCTAATGCTTTTGAAGGATGTAAATCATCCGAATCACGTATAAATCGGGTAGCGAATATGAAAGACTCATCTACGACCTTACCGTTTATTTCTGAATTAAAAAAGTTACCTAATCTTACCGAAAAAGCTCCAATTGAAAAAGGAATTGTCATCCTATCGAATACCCATAAGACATTGAATTCTTTGTGTTTACGAGTAAACAAATAGGTGGATATGATAATACCTATAATAGCGCCATGGCTAGCTAGTCCTGTAAATCCAGTAAACTCATAACCGTCAATGAGGCCAAAAAGTAAACTGCCGGAATCACTTTCCCTAATAGGTAATAAAATCTCTGCCAAGTGATTTTTATAGTATGGCCAGTCATAAAAAAATACATGACCTAATCTAGCACCTAACATAGTTCCTAAAACAGTATGTATAAACAATGAATCTAATTGCTCAACAGACTTCTTTTCATTGGTAAATATTTTTTTCATTAGATACCATCCCAAGGCAAATGCAATAATCCATAGTAAATTATAGTATTTTATTTGAACAAAACCTATGTTGAACAACGTTTCGTTTGGATTCCAGGTAATTCCTAAGAAGTGCATATTTTTAATTTTGAAAGGCTAAGATAAGCAAATAGCAAGGATATTTTAGGAAAGGGAATTCTGAATTTTATGGAACTGGGTCATAGCCTTTACCACCCCATGGGTTACAACTAAATATTCGTTTTATGGCCAACCATCCACCTTTGAAGAGGCCATGTTTTTTTAAGGCTTCCAAAGTGTATTGCGAACATGTCGGGGAGTATCTACACGTTGCTGGAGTGTACGGGGAGATTACTGTTTGATAGAATCTTACCAACAAGATAAACGGAGCGATTAAAATTTTTTTTATTGTGATGGCTTCGATTTTACTGTAAAAACTAAGGTACCAAAATTATTAGAATTTGAGTTAAAAAAAGCCCATATAGTTATATATGGGCTCATTTTAGTTAGTGTTCATATTATTCCCCAATTCTTACGGTTTCTAATTGTTCCGCCTCAGTAGGGGTGAATAGTCTGGACCTAATGATAAAACGAAGACCAAGGGGAATTTCTAAAGAAAAACTGGCACCTCTACCAGAGGTAACATCTATCGTCAATTGGGTGTGTTTCCAATATTCAAACTGGTCTTTGGAAATATGAAACTCACATCCTTCAATAGTGCCTAGCCAAATATCATTGTCATCTAGCATAAGCTCACCTTTTGGAAAACACATAGGAGCGGAGCCATCACAGCATCCACCACTCTGGTGAAACATAAGTTCACCATGTTCAGCTTTCAGTTTTCTAATTACTTTGGCAGCTTCATCGCTTACCAATACCCTTTTCGTTTTCATCTATAGTCTGCTTTTAAAAGAAGCCCATTGCATTCTTATCGTAAGAAATAAGCATGTTTTTTGTTTGTCGATAATGTGCCAGCATCATTTTGTGGTTTTCCCTGCCAATTCCCGATTTTTTATAACCTCCAAATGGAGCATGTGCAGGATAAAGGTGATAACAGTTTACCCAAACCCTACCGGCTTTTATAGCTCTGGATATTTTATAAGCTTGGTGTGTGTCACGTGTCCATACTCCGGCACCTAATCCGTATAAAGTATCGTTTGCAATCTCTATAGCCTCGGCTTCGTCCTTAAAGGTAGTTACACAAACAACTGGGCCAAAAATTTCTTCTTGAAATACACGCATTTTATTATTTCCTTTTAATACGGTTGGCTGTATGTAGAATCCGCCTTCCAAACCTTCATTATACGCTTGTTCCCCACCGGCAAGTACTTCGCAACCTTCTTCTTTTCCAATTTGTATATAGTTCAATATTTTTTCAAATTGATCATTGGATGCTTGTGCTCCCATCATTGTATTTGGGTCTAGAGGATGTCCCATTCGTATGGCCTTTGTTCTTTCTATGACCCTTTCCATAAACTTTTCAAAAATACTTTCTTGAACTAACATACGGGAAGGACAAGTACAGACTTCGCCTTGGTTTAGAGCAAACATGTTGGCACCCTCAATACACTTATCAAAGAATTCATCGTCCGCCTCCATAATACTTTCAAAGAATATATTTGGTGACTTACCTCCCAGCTCTAAAGTTACGGGTGTAATATTTTTAGATGCATATTGCATGATTAGCTGACCGGTGGTCGTTTCACCCGTGAACGCTATTTTGTTGATTCTTGGGTTGGATGCAAGTGGTTTGCCAGCTTCAACGCCAAAACCATTTACGATATTTAAAACCCCGGCAGGAAGAATATCCTCAATTAATTCCATTAGAATCAGTATTCCTACGGGTGTTTGTTCAGCTGGTTTTAAAACAACACAGTTTCCTGCGGCTAGGGCAGGCGCTAGTTTCCAAACAGCCATAAGAATTGGAAAATTCCAAGGAATTATTTGACCAACTACGCCAAGTGGTTCCGTTACATTTAATGCTACCGTATTGCTATCCAGTTCACTTACAGAACCCTCTTCTGCTCTTATCACACCGGCAAAATAACGGAAGTGGTCTATGGCCAAAGGTAAATCTGCCGCTCTAGTTTCTCTAATGGCTTTACCATTGTCCCAAGTTTCGGCTCTAGCCAATACTTCTAGATTTTGTTCCATTTTGTCGGCTATTTTCAACAACATATTACTACGTTCTGTTGCAGAGGAACTATTCCATGATGGTGCCGCCTCCCAAGCTGCATCAATAGCTTTTTCTATATCTTCAGCGGTAGACCTAGGTATTTTTGTGAATGATTTACCATCTACGGGAGAAGTGTTTTCGAAATATTCACCTTTTACAGGACTTGTCCATTTACCTCCAATAAAGTTTTCATATTGGTTTTTGAATTTGGGTTTTTGCAGCACATCTTTTGCCACGGTAGCAGTATTGCTCATATCGTTATTTTTTAAAGGTTTATACTAATTTAGTTGTGAAATTTTTTCACCTTTCTAAAGGTAACTTACTTGATTATCAAACAACTGACCTATACTCTTAATAACATGAACAATCCTATCATTTTTTACGAATTTGATGAATAACTAACTAATATTTTGTAAATTTCTTAACCTATGTAATAGTTTGCTGATAAATAAGAATCAATGATAGAGTTGTCAAATAGTTATTTTAAAGGAAGAAAGTTGGAGACCATGGTAGAAAACCAAACTTCCTATACTTTAAGGAATGCGGCTATGCATGTTTTTGAAACGCATGAAGAAGCGGAAAAGGTGCTATTGAAATTTGAGCAACCTGTTTTGGCGAGCATGATAGAAGGAAAGAAAATTATGCATTTGCGAGATTACGAATCATTTAATTTTTTGCCTGGCGAGTCTTTGGTACTGCCAGCAAATGAAACCATGTGTATAGATTTTCCTGAAGCTAAAAGTAAAAATCCTACCAGATGTCTCGCTATGGCAATTTCGGAAGAGAAAATCAATAATGTACTGCAGTTCATGAATGAAAGTATGCCTAAGGACGATCAAAAGGAATGGGGCTTAATGGACTATAATTTCCATTTTGTTAATGATCAAGGTATTTTTCAAATTTTACAGCGGTTACTTTTTTTGTTTTCCGAAGACCATCCGTCTAAGGATTTTTTCGTAGATAATATGCTTAGGGAGCTTATCATCAGGATACTGCAAACAAACGAACGGAAGATTTATACAAATTCCACACTTGCTATTACTAGTGAAAATCGTTTATCACATGTAGTACGTTATATAAGGGAGAATTTGTACGAACCTTTACAAATAGATGACTTAAGTAAAAAAGCATGTATGAGTCCTTCGCATTTTCACAGGGTCTTTAAAACGGAGCTGGGTATTTCACCAATAGAGTTTATTAATAATGAACGTATAAAACTAGCTGTGGGCTTACTACAAGACTCCACGAGAACCATTAAGGATATTTATATGCAATGTGGTTTTGAAAGCAGGTCTTATTTTAATAGAGTATTTAAAACAAGACATCAGATATCCCCAGGAGAGTATCAATCCAAAATACAAAAGCTAAAATTTATTAGGTAAGTTTAGAGGCTATATGTAGTACCTTCTTTTCCATCTTTCAATTGAATTCCCAATGCAGCTAATTGATCACGTATCTTATCCGACGTAGCAAAATCTTTATTTTCTCTAGCTTCTTTTCTAAGTTTAATCAATAACTCTACAACACCGCTTAATTTCTCGGTATCAGCATCTGAACTACTTTTGCTTTCCAAACCTAACACATCAAAAACAAAGCTATTGATAGTTTCTGTAAGCCAAGAGAATCCGAATGATCACAAAACCCTTTGTTTACTATGGTTATAGTTTCGAAACCACGATGTGGATGTGCCGGAAACCCTGGAATAGTTTTGCCGTGGTACATTCGCCATCCATCTTTAATGGTAAAATCATTGCCTAAACTCCTACCTTCTAAGGATGCATCGGGCCCCATTTCTTCGTTACCTGCTGGATAATCATCAAGATGGTAAACACAAAAAAGAAAAGGGTCCTGCGTTTGCCATGGAAACCCCAAAGGAAATATGTTCTTTATCATTTTTTTGAATCGTATTTTATCAGAAAATTAATGAGAAGCATTATTGATTTCCACCCAATTGTTTTCTGGATCTTGCACATAAATTTGTCGTACACCATCTGCTCTTAAAGTAACGGAGTTTGCTTTCCCTGGCCAATTAGAATAGGGGAAGTCCATTTTTTCTAGATAGGTAATCAACTCGTCTAAATTCTCTGTTGCTAGACATAAATGAACACTCTTACTATGTTTCATGGCTACACTATCTTTTCCTATTAAATGTAATTGGGAATTGCCCTGTATTTTAAACCACCTAAAATTATCAGGATCTGATGGATGCGGAATTTCCGTTAACTGTAAAACATTTTTATAGAAATCACCAGTGGTCTTTAAATCTTTAACTATAAAGGAATAGTGGTCATATTTGAAATCAAATGACTGTGCTGATACCATAAGGCATGAAAACAGAAAAATAGATGTTAGTATTTTTTTCATATTGAAATGATTGTTTTAACAAGATTATAATTAATTTTCCTTAATTATTGGGTAATCAGTTTGTTTTAGTCAACTCATCTATTTGTTTTTGAATTCGATCAGCTTCTGCATATTTGTTATCACTGGCAGTTCTGTTGCTCTTTGAAAGGTCAAATGACTCTTTAAGCAATTTCTTATTCTTTTCCTGTAATTTCTCTATTTCTGTTTTTCTATTGAACAATCCGAACATAGCAATTTGATTATTAGTTTTTTCCGATTGGTGGAGGACCATCTATCATAGGTTCGTACACCTCATCTCCTTTTCTTTCCTTAAATTCTTCTTTTACTCTGGTTACCAGTTTTGGGTTTTCAAAAAGATCTAACATCGTCATTCCCATTGCTTTGGAAGCATAAACCATTCCTTTATGTCCTATGGACATTCCTCCACAAGCAACAACGGCCCATGAATGCCATGGGGTGTCCTTTGGAGCAACCGTAACTCCGAGATTTATATTAGGTACGTTCCAACTTACATCGCCAACGTCTGTAGAGCCGCCACCTGGATTTTCTTCAGTTTCTTTTAAGGGATATACTTTACTATCCATTCCCACCTCTGGCTTGCCAGTAGCTTTCTGTATTGCCTTACCAAAAGCGGTTTCTTCTTCTGTATAACTAATTGGGCCTAATATTTCTAAGTTGTTTTGCATTATTTCACCTCCAGAGCGGTTAACCAAGGTTTCATAAATACCAGAAACCAATGAGATTTTATAGTCTACATTTGCCATTATAGCGGCCCCTTCTGCCATTTCCTTTACGCGTTCGTACGTAGGTAACATTTTAGATCTTTTGGGATCACGTACACGTACCCATAATTTGGCATAATCAGGAACAACATTAACCACTTGACCACCATCCTGTATGTGATAGTGAATACGCGAAGTGGGCAGAATATGTTCTCTATAATAATTGATACCTGTTGTATATAGTTCCAAGGCATCTGAAGCACTTCGTCCATTCCATGGGTCGGCAGAGGCATGTGCTGTTTGGCCATAAAACTCTACAATAAAATCTATTAAGGACAATCCACTTTGTACATCTGCTTCTATTCCTGCTGATGGATGCCAACTTACATTAACATCAACATCATCCCATAGTCCGGCTTCTACCATCCATACCTTTGCAAAGAATTTTTCTTCTGCGGGAGTTCCTAAAAATTTTACGGTCCCCTCAATTTTGCCGGCATCCATTAATTCTTTAATGGCAATGGCCGCCCCTAAACTAGCTGTACCGAACATATTATGCCCGCAACCATGGCCTGCCGCACCGGCTTCAAGAGGTTCCTTAACTGGCGATGCTTTTTGTGATATTCCCGGCAAGGCATCAAATTCTCCTAAAATACTGATTACGGGTTTTCCTGAACCATAGGTGGCGGTAAATGCTGTAGGAATATCCGCTACACCGCGGGTTACCTTTAAACCATTTTTTTCGGCATAGTCAGCAAGAATTCTTGAGGATTCACTCTCATCAAACGCAGTTTCTGCAAGTGCCCATATAGAATCACTGATTTTTATCAATTCTTCTTTGTGACGTTCTACCGAAGAAATAATTTCTTTTTTGTTTTTACTGATTTTCTGGCCATAAGTTCCAGTAAAACAATACAAACTCAACGTAAGTAATATGAATTTTTTCATGTTCATTTTAATTTAGTTTTGTTGGTTATGTGCTCTAATTAACAGCACTTGTCTTTATATTAAAAACCATAGTAAATATAGCCTTTTAAATATTCCGAAAAAAACACATCTGCATAAGATTTGGGCTTGTTTTAAGGGGACTTTCAAAAAATATATGAAAGTCTATCTTTTAGTGAAAGTGCCATTAATAGAATAATTTATAATTAATGGTGGCCTTTTTCGTTATATAAAAATCCTTTAGGATTTAATTAGATAAACATGAAAAATAGTTTCCTTTTGATTATCGCAGTTGTATTGTTAACAAATGTTTCCTGTAGTTCAACCAATAGGCTAACAATGGGCGTAACACAACCCGCTAGAATTGCTGTGCCTTCCGATGTCACTAAAATTGGAATTATCAATAGGAGCCTACCTTCAGAAAAAAATAAAAAGCTAGACAAATTGGATAAGATATTATCTCTAGAGGGGCTTAATTTGGATAAAGAAGGTGCGGAGTTTGCA
>CBFIGW010000121.1:0-9794 GCA_965662155.1 Maribacter sp.
TTAAAGCGTCAACGCACTTTTTTTAAATCTCAAGAAACCAAAAGCGTAGCTACAAGAAAAAAGGCACTTAAGGCATTACGGGAAATAATTACGAGTCATGAAGATGAAATATGTGATGCTGTTTATGCCGACTTTAAAAAACCCAAATTTGAAACTTTGGCGACAGAAACACAACTAGTCTTGGCTGAACTTAACTATGCTATTCATAACATAGAGATTTGGTGTAAACCAAAAAGTGTATCATCGTCCTTAGTAAATTTCCCCACTTCTGACTATATATATTCAGAACCCTATGGCAATACTTTGATTATTTCACCTTGGAACTATCCAATTCTATTGACATTCTCGCCTTTAATTGGAGCCATTGCCGCAGGAAATACAGCGGTGATAAAACCCTCAGAACTTACGCCAAATTCTTCTGCCGTTATTGCTAAGCTTATAAAAATGGCTTTTGATGAAGGTTATGTGACCGTTATAGAAGGCGGTGCAGCTATATCTGAGCAATTACTGAAAGAAAAATGGGATTATATCTTTTTTACCGGAAGTACTCGTGTTGGCAAAATAGTATATAAAAGTGCCGCCAAACACCTTACCCCTGTTACTCTAGAGCTAAGCGGAAAAAGTCCGTGTATTGTAGATGAATCCGCCAATATAAAACAAGCTGCCCAGCGTATTATATGGGGTAAATTTGTTAATGCCGGACAAACCTGTATTGCACCAGATTATATTTTGGTACACCATACCATTAAACAACAGTTCATTGACGAATGCAAAAAAACAGCAACCAAATTTTATGGTGATGAAATTGCACAATCTAATGATTTTGCAAGAATAGCCACTACCGATCACTATCATAGATTAAAGCAAATGTTGGAAGGAGAAAAAATTCTTTTTGGTGGGACTACTGACGATAAAACCTTGTACATTGAACCAACCTTAATAGACCAACCAGATTTGGTTTCTAAAGTGATGGAAGATGAAATTTTTGGACCTATACTTCCCATAATAGGATATCAAGATTTTAAAGTTATAGATAGATACATCAATCATTATGAAAAACCCTTAGCACTCTACATATTTTCAAAAAAGAAGAAATTTCAAGACCTGCTTATAAATTCCTATAGCTTTGGAGGTGGTGCAATCAATGATACCCTTATTCAAATATCAAACAAAAAGCTACCTTTTGGAGGCGTAGGTGCCTCTGGGATAAGCAGCTACCATGGAAAGCATTCTTTTGACATCTTTTCACACAAGAAAAGCATCGTTAAAAAATGTAATTGGTTAGATATTCGATTAAGATATGCACCCTATAACCTTTCGGATACCTTGGCAAAAAAAATAAAACACCTCTTTTAAAACTATGCCCTAGGCAGAAATACTTCGGCCATCATACATCTGGCACTGCCACCTCCACAAGTTTCTATAGTATCTAAAGGACTATGGATTATGTCGCAGTAGGATTTGATTTTTGCAAGTTGACTTTCGTTTAAACTATTATAGGCGGCTGAACTCATCACAAGATATTTCTTATCGTTTGCACCTAAGACTTGTAACATATTACCCACAAAACTGTGCATTTGTGCTTCGGAAATGGGTATGATTTCCTTACCATCATTCCGTAAATGGTCCATTACCATTTTTCGCTCTTTCTTATTATCAATAGTATCCAAACAAATAATGGCAAAATGCTCTGCCAATGCCATCATTACATTGGTATGATAAATAGGCATTCGTTTACCATCAACCGTCTGATTTGCGGTAAAAACAACAGGAAACATTTCAAAATCCTCACAGAACTCAATAAATAAGTCTTCATCTGCCCGATCGGACAGCGCACAATATGCCTTGTTATGTACTCGATCTAAAATAAGTACTCCCGTACCCTCTAAGAAAACACCCTCTTCCTCTGCAGAGGTATAGTCCATAACATTATCTATGACAAAGCCTTGCTCTTCCAAAATATCCAGAATATCCCCCCTTCTTTCCAATCTTCTATTTTCGGCAAACATGGGATAAATACCTACTGTTCCATTTTTATGAAAAGAAGTCCAATTGTTCGGAAAAATGCTATCTGGGGTATCTGGCTCCAGTGTATCTTCTACTACTATCACATTAACCCCTTTTGCCTTTAAAACTGCTACAAATGTATCAAACTCTTGCTGAGCCTTTTTATTGATAACTTGATTGTTGACATCCAAGTCGTCCATAAAATAATTATTCACCGCGGTTTGCTCATTCATCCGAAAATTAACCGGCCTAATCATTACTATTGTATTGGTAATCTGCATAGTCTTTCTTGTATATTACTCTCTAATTAATGGCATGGTACTACAACGTAACAAACCTTCTTGTTTAGAAATTTCTGCATAAGGAATTTCCTCTACGATGAACCCGTGATCTCTTAGCCAATTGTTGAGTCTTATAAAATTCCTTTCGGAAACAACTACATTGGGAGAGATGGAAAATACATTGCTATACATTTGATACATTTCATCAGCAGTAATTTCAAAAATATTATCGCTTCCAAAATAATCTGCCAACCATTGGTATTCTTCCTCTACCAAAAAACCATTCTTATGTAAAATGGCCTTTCCTTTTCCCAAAGGTTGAAAGCAACAATCTAAATGTAAAGCATTCTCTTTTGCATTTGTAGACTTTCTTAATTCAAACGCTTTAACCTTCTTGTTCGGAAATTGCTTTGTTAAATAGTCTATAGCATGATGGTTGGTCCTTGCCGTAATTTGGTTAGGATAATCAGCTCCCGTATAAGTACCCACAAAAATATATTGGTTCCAGGGCATTACATCACCTCCTTCTACATGTACTTCTTCCGGTGGCCTTAAAACATCCTCTTCAGGAATTTTATCCAACACGTGTAATATAGCTTCTACCTCCTGTTCACGCTCCGGTAAAATATTGGCAACAATTAGCTTGTCTTCAATAACAAAGGCTATATCTCGTGAAAAAATTTGGTTACAATCTTTTAGGACTTCAGGTCTGAACACCTTAACATTATGTTTTTTCAGCACCTTATCAAAAGCTTCCATTTCCTTGATCATATCCTTCTCTTTTGGATATGTACCTGCCAATATATGCTCTAATGACTTAGGGTCATAGGCCTCTTCTGGTTTAGGGATCGGGCCACAACTCTGAGCCGTACCTAGTACCACCGCTTTTAAAGTAGAGACTTCATCCTTAACATTTAACTTCAACATCCTAATTGGTTTTCGGCAAAGTTACTATTAAAAAACGCCCTTATAAAAATTTTATAAGGGCGTTTAATTATTTTTCAACTAGATGTTTTTATCTAGATTCCAAATCTACAAAAGGTCTAAGGTTTTCACCAATATATACCTGTCTAGGTCTTCCTATTGGCTCTCCATTTAATCGCATTTCCCTCCATTGGGCTATCCAACCTGGCAGTCTACCTAAGGCAAACATCACAGTAAACATTTCCGTAGGAATGCCTAATGCCCTGTATATAATTCCAGAGTAGAAATCCACATTTGGGTATAACTTTCTATCAACGAAATATGGATCCTCCAAAGCTTCTTTTTCCAGTCCCTTTGCTATTTCGAGAATAGGATCGTCTATACCTAAATCACTAAGTACTTCATCAGCGGCAATTTTAATAATCTTTGCCCTTGGGTCAAAGTTTTTATACACCCTGTGCCCAAAGCCCATAAGACGGAAAGGATCACTTTTATCCTTGGCTTTCGCCATATATTTTTTAGTGTCACCGCCATCTGCCTCAATTGCTTCCAACATTTCTAAGACCGCTTGGTTGGCACCTCCATGTAAAGGCCCCCATAACGCAGATATACCAGCTGATAATGAAGCAAACAATCCCGCATGCGATGAACCAACGATACGTACGGTAGAAGTGGAACAGTTCTGTTCGTGATCTGCATGTAAGATCAATAATTTATCTAAAGCATCAATAACTACCTTATTCTTTTTGTATTCTTGGTTCGGACGTTTGAACATCATTTTGTGAATATTCTCTACATAGCCCAAAGTATCGTCCCCATAATCTAAAGGCAATCCTTTTTTCTTACGAAGTGTCCATGCTACCAGCACAGGAAACTTTGCCAATATTCTAACAATAGCATGATACATATCCTCAGCGGAACTAACATCTACCGTAGAAGGATTAAATGCAATCAAAGCACTCGTTAAAGAAGAAAGCACTCCCATTGGGTGTGCACTTTTTGGAAATCCGTCCAAAATCTTTTTCATTTCTTCATCTACATGGGACTCATCTTTAATGTCTTTATGAAATTTGGCCAGTTCTTCTTGATTTGGCAGTTCACCAAATATTAACAAATAGGCAACTTCTAAAAAATCTGCCTTGTCAGCAAGCTCTTCAATGGAGTATCCCCTATACCTTAAAATTCCTTTCTCACCATCTAAAAAAGTAATTCCACTTTGACAGGAGCCCGTATTCTTGTAACCAGGATCAATTGTAATAATTCCTCCAGTGGCGGCACGTAATGTTTTGATATCTATCGCAAGTTCATTTTCGGTTCCTTTTATTACAGGAAACTCATATTTCTCACCTTGATATTCTAGGGTAGCTTTATCTGACATTTTATTTTTTTCGTATTTATTATAGGACAGTAAAGGTAACAAAACAGTCCTGTTTTAACAATTTAACCTTTTTGTTTAGGCTAAAATTAACAATAACTCTGTTCAAGTGAAAACACTATAACAAGTACAGAGATTTGTAGTATTCATCTAAGGATTTATCCCAAGTAAAACGAGTTTTTTTTGCTGCAGTACGAATTTTTTTCCATTTAGGTTTATCCTCTTCCCAAATGGTTAAAGCCTCATCAAACGATTTGACCATATTTTTAATTTGCTCATCGTAGGTTTTACCGCTAAACGCAAAACCAGTTTTCATATGTTCCACAGTATCCTTTAAACCTCCTGTGTGATGCACCAAACATGGATTTCCATTTCTCATGGCCAACATTTGACTTATACCACAAGGTTCGAATAAACTTGGCATAAAATACAAATCTGTTTCTAAGTACATGGAGTCAATCAAATCTTCTGATTGACCGTTGGTAAAGATGAAGTTTTTATGTTTATAACTCATGCTTCTAAAAAACTCCTCGTAATCTGGATCTCCTGTTCCTAGCAACATAAAAATACCCTCAACCTTTTCTAGTCTTTTCAACATTTTTTCCAAGGCCTCTGGAGAACGTTTTAGAAAGTAAAACTTTTGTTCGGTAAGTCTGGCAACGCTGGACACAATAAATTTTGGTCTATTACCTACGTACTCCATTATTTTCTCACCTGTATGCGCCAGAAAATCCGCTTTATACTTTTTAGATTCATCCTGCAGCCATCGGAATAAGGCTTTTACGGTATTTCTATAAAGGAATCCCTTTTCCGCCACGCGTATATTACCGTAATTGGAAGCATTTAAGATGCCAAACAATCTACCTTGGTTATCGGCATCCTGCAAATCCCTTTCCAATCCTTCACCTCCAATAAATTCAGGTCTTCGACTCGGCAACATTACGTCTTCCTTATATGATGGTGAGACTGTATGAACCGCGTCTGCCAATCGTATGCCCACCGCCATTAAATTAATGCAATCTTCATATCTAGGGTCTTTAAGCCCTTCATGATCTAACTGCACTTCTGGAAACCAATTATGGACAGATGCATAATTGTTATAAAAAGGCCGAATACCTTGAATAGCCAAATTATGGATGCTGTACACATATCTAACTTTTTTCAAGGCCTTATAATCCGGATGATATGTCTTTAAAAATAATACCGCACTAGAATGCCAGTCATGCATATGAACGATATCCAAATCACCATAGGCATTTACCTTAATAGACTCAGCAACCCCGGTGCAGAAAATCATGAATTTTACAAAATCGTTGAAAAAAGGTTCTGTAGGATCGTCATGATATATATGCGCAATCCCACCCTCTTTAATTTCTGGATGGTGGATTACATAATGTGTTATATTCTTTATGACTTTTTTTGGAATTACTTCATACAACTCGGCTTTATACGTACTTCCCCGTAAAATAAACTCTAAATCAGCTTTGTGGATTCCTTGTTTGTGCAACCTTGAGTAGGCCGGCACAACTATATGTACGTTGTCTCCACGTTTAGCTATCTCTCTAGGCACATCTCTAACAACATCACCCATTCCACCAGCCTTACAATCTGGTATAGCATCGTTTTCCGCAGAAACAAAAAGAAAATTATTCATAGAAAATAAGTAGGGTATTATGTTAAGATATTTCCTAAAAGGTAATTAAAGTTTTGGTTTGAGCAAAAAAAAAGCCTTTCAAAAAGAAAGGCTTTTTTAATATTAATTTATTTTGAAGGCCTTTTCCTGTGGATAGTAAGCTATACTTCCTAATTCCTCTTCAATTCTAAGTAATTGATTGTACTTCGCCATACGATCAGACCTAGAAGCAGAACCAGTTTTTATTTGCCCTGTGTTAAGTGCAACCGCTAAATCTGCAATTGTATTGTCCTCTGTTTCTCCAGAACGGTGAGACATTACAGAAGTGTATCCGGCATTCTTTGCCATATTTACAGCAGCAATAGTTTCTGTAAGCGTACCAATCTGATTTACCTTTATTAGAATAGAGTTTGCAATTCCTTTGTCAATACCTGTAGAAAGTCGCTCAACATTGGTAACAAATAAATCATCACCTACCAATTGCACCTTATCACCCACTTTATCAGTTAAGGCTTTCCATCCGTCCCAGTCATTCTCATCCATACCGTCCTCAATAGAAATAATCGGATACTTCTCGGTTAAATCCGCAAGATACTGTGCTTGTTCTTCAGAAGTTCTAACTACACCTTTATCGCCCTCAAATTTTGTATAATCGTACTTTCCGTCCACATAAAATTCAGCGGAAGCACAATCCAAGGCAATCATTACATCGTCACCCAATTTATAACCTGCTTTATCAACAGCTTTCGCAATGGTATCCAAGGCATCCTCCGTACCACCAGCAAGGTTAGGGGCAAAACCGCCTTCATCACCAACAGCAGTGCTTAAACCTCTATCATGAAGAACTTTTTTAAGATTATGGAAAATCTCCGTTCCCATTTGCATGGCATGAGAAAAGCTTTTCGCTTTTACTGGCATCACCATAAATTCCTGAAAAGCAATTGGCGCATCTGAATGGGAACCACCATTAATAATATTCATCATTGGCACAGGAAGCGTATTGGCACTTACCCCTCCAATATATCTATATAATGACAAGCCAAGCTCGTTTGCAGCTGCTTTTGCTGCCGCAAGGGAAACACCTAAAATTGCATTTGCACCTAATTTAGATTTGTTTGGCGTACCATCTAAGTCGATCATGGTTTGATCCAAAAGGTTTTGTTCAAAAACGGACATTCCCAAAATTTCTTCGGCAATAATTGTATTAACATTTTCTACTGCCTTAAGAACTCCTTTTCCCATGAAGCTATCTCCTCCATCACGTAATTCAACAGCTTCATGTTCTCCAGTAGAAGCACCGGATGGCACTGCCGCTCTACCCATAACACCATTTTCTGTAATTACATCTACCTCTACCGTAGGGTTACCTCTAGAATCTAAAATTTGTCTTGCATGAACACTTAGTATAATACTCATCTGAATTATCTAATTTAAAGTTGATTTTATTAATTTACAAAGATACGAACACCTGTTTCAACCTATTACATTGGGCAAGGTAATTTGTTATAATATAACGATTATTTAAACTTTCGCCGTTTGTTTTGACGTTTTCTCAATTAAACCAAAGAAATCGTCAAAGAGATAGTCAGCATCGTGTGGCCCAGGGCTAGCCTCAGGGTGATACTGAACGGAAAAAACATCTTTATCCTTCATTCGTATACCGGCAACAGTCTTGTCATTTAAATGCACATGAGTGATTTCTAAGTTGGGATTAGCCTCTGTCTCTTCCCTATTTATGGCAAAACCATGATTCTGGGATGTTATTTCACCTTTCCCCGTAATGATGTTTAAGATGGGGTGGTTAATACCTCTATGCCCATTATGCATCTTATAAGTAGAAACGCCATTGGCCAAAGCTATTACTTGATGCCCCAAACAGATTCCAAATAATGGTTTATCAGTTTTTATAATTTCTTTTGCCACATTAATGGCATCCTGAAGTGGTTCTGGATCTCCCGGTCCATTGGAAATAAAATAAGCATCCGGTTTCCATGAGGACATTTCTTCAAAAGAAGCGTTGTATGGATACACTTTTATGTAAGCATCCCTTTTAGCAAGGTTTCTTAATATATTTTTTTTGATACCGATATCGAGTGCGGCTATTTTATATGTAGCATCTTCGTTCCCATAAAAATAGGCTTCTTTGGTAGATACTTTGGAAGCTAATTCTAAACCTTCCATGCTTGGCACTTTTTGTAACTCCTCTTTCAATCCTTCAACATCATCTACTCTAGTTGAAATCACAGCATTCATTGCGCCATTATCACGAATGTAGCTAACTAATGCCCTTGTATCAACGTCCGATATTGCAAACAAACTATTATCATTTAAAAATTCTTCGAGACTTTTATCCGCTAATGGACGCGAATACTCATAACTGAAATTTTTACATATAAGACCGGCTATCTTTATAGAATTGGATTCTATTTCCTCAATCTGGGTCCCATAATTACCTATATGCGCATTAGTCGTCACCATTAATTGGCCAAAATAAGAAGGGTCTGTGAAAATTTCTTGGTAACCTGTCATACCAGTATTAAAACAAACCTCCCCAAAGGCAGTTCCTTCTTTATCACCAACAGATTTTCCATAAAAAATTGTTCCATCCGCTAATAGTAAAATAGCTTTCTTTTTAGTTTGATATTTCATTCTCTTTCTATCTATTTTTATCCGTTAACAAAAAAACATAAAAAAAGGATAAGCTTTTAGGCTTATCCTTTTAAATTATCAAAATTTATTGACATGTTATTCTTCTGAGTCATCAGCTTTAACTTCTGCATCAGTTTGTGATTCAACAGCAGGGGCAGCTTCTGCTTTCCCACCGCCTCTTCTACTTCTTCTTGTAGATTTCTTCTTAGGCTTACCTGCATTGTACAACTCGTTAAAATCAACAAGTTCTATCATTGCCATATCGGCGTTATCTCCTAATCTGTTTCCAAGCTTAATTATTCTTGTATAACCACCTGGTCTATCTGCAACCTTCTCAGAAACTACACTGAACAATTCTGTTACAGCATATTTATCTCTAAGATTTCTAAAAACTATACGTCTGTTATGCGTACCCTTTTCAGCAGAAAGATTATTCTCAGCCTTAGCTTTGGTAATCAAAGGTTCTACAAATTGTTTTAAAGCTTTAGCTTTAGCTACCGTAGTATTTATTCTCTTGTGCTCTATTAAGGAGCAGGCCATATTTGCCAACATAGCTTTTCTATGCGCCGCTTTTCTTCCTAAATGATTTACTTTTTTACCGTGTCTCATATTTATTTATTATCATCTTGCTACCAAACTCGTTAGAACGAGGAGCAAAATATGATTACTTAATCCTTATCTAATTTATATTTGGATAAATCCATACCAAAGCTTAAACCTTTATTGATTACAAGCTCCTCTAACTCTGTTAATGATTTTTTACCAAAGTTTCTAAACTTCATTAAATCATTCTTGTTAAAAGACACTAAATCACCTAATGTATCTACTTCGGCTGCTTTTAAACAGTTTAATGCACGAACGGACAAGTCCATATCTACTAATTTGGTTTTCAATAACTGTCTCATATGTAATGATTCCTCATCAT
>CBFIGW010000122.1:0-9712 GCA_965662155.1 Maribacter sp.
GCCATCTTCACAGGTAAACGTGATTTTTCCGGTTGCCTTCTTTGAGAAATTAGCATTGTTATTGGCAACAAGCATCGATATTTTTTTACCACTATTTCGTATCTGGTCTATCATCATTGCTCCTGTAGTAAGCTCCGCCGCCATACCTTGTACCGCCCAAAACATAGAATTAAATGGGTTTTGATTAAACCATTTGTGCTTTACGGTCACAACAGACTTGTTTTCATCCATATATCGTAACCGTACGCCACACCACCATGCAGACGGTAACTTAAAAAACGTGAACGTATTGAATTTACTAATGCTTACAGCCATTATCGTATAAATTTTTTCTAAATGTATTGATTAAATTCCGTATCCTAAAATGTTAATGTTTTGTTAATTATTAGTACTATGTTTTGCAAAGTACCTTCTTTTAGACATATATTTGCATAGTAAGTTATTATGTTATCAATATAATTGTTCATAACATAGCAACTAAAATCAATCATCAATTAAGAACTAATCATGACAGACACATTATCCAAACACGAACGAAATTTATCCGCATTGATCCATGCGAGTACCTTTTCAAAATTCTTTATTCCGTTTGGGAATTTCATTTTGCCATTGGTACTTTGGACGGCAAACAAAAAAGAATATGAATTTGTAGACCATAATGGGAAACAGGCTTTAAATTTTCAGATAAGCCTACTACTCTATTCTATAGTTCTGGGAATTATCACTGTTCCTTTTTTCATTGGTTTCTTTCCGGATATTTTTGACTTTGACAATTTTAACTTTGGTCATTGGAACAATTTCAACAATCTAAATATTCATTTTGACAGTGATGATTTTAGATTCGGAAGTTGGTTATTACCCGTGGGCATAACAGGACTATTACAAGGTGCCTTATTTATCGTAAACATTGTATATACAGTTTTGGCCACTATTAGAACCAATGAAGGACAAACTTTTGAATATCCGATAACCATTAAATTTATTAAGTAATGCAGCTGGTTAAAATATTATTATATATCGTTATTCTGTTTGTAACCAATATGTTATCTGGGCAGGTGGACACTAATTCTGAACTATACCAAACCATAAAAAAATTAGACCATACATATTTTACCGCATACAATGAGTGTAATTTGGAAGTACAGGAGAAAATGTATGCGGATGACCTCGAATTTTATCATGATAAAGGAGGATTAGCAACCGATAAAAAAGAATTAATAAAAAGTATAAAAAAGAATATTTGTGGAAAAGTAACCAGAACCTTAGTGGAAAACAGTATGGAAGTTCATGAAATAAAAGACTTTGGTGCCGTACAAATAGGAATGCACAAATTTTATAATAATCAAGAACCAAATGCCCAATCTAATCCCTCCAAGTTTATTGTTATTTGGAAACAAACGGCTGAAAACTGGGAAATGAGCAGAGTAATAAGTTTACATTAAAAATAATCTGGGTTCTCATCAAACCCAAAGGAGTTTACTAATCAATCAAAAAAAATCAAATCAAGATGTTTATTCATCAATCAAAAAACGAACCGTTAACATGCAGACAAGTACAGCACATAAGGAGCAATCCCCAAAAGAGTCGGGGCTGCATAAAAAGAAAAAAGACATTATGAATGTAGAAAATACAAAAGCGCAAATGCGTAAAGGGGTTTTGGAGTACTGCATCCTATCCATTTTAAATGGTGAGGATAAGTACGCTTCCGAAATTTTAAGTACGCTAAAGGATGCCAAAATGCTGGTAGTAGAAGGAACTATATACCCATTATTGACACGATTGAAAAATGCCGGTCTTTTAAACTACAGGTGGGAGGAATCCACCTCTGGACCGCCAAGAAAATATTACACACTTACAGAAACAGGCAAACTATTTCTTAAAGAATTGGATACCACTTGGGACGAATTAAGAAAAGCTACTAATCTGGTAACCAACACAAAAAACAGCTAACGATGAACAAGACAGTAAATATTAATTTAGCAAACACGCTCTTTCACATAGATGAAAATGCGTACAATAAAATGCGGAGGTATTTAGAATCGGTTAAACGATCTTTTGCAAATACTCCAGGAAGCGATGAAATAATAGCGGATATAGAAGCCCGAATCGCCGAGCTTTTTTCTGAGAAATTAGAGAATGACAGACAGGTTATTACCGATAAAGAAGTAGATGAGGTAATCGCTATAATGGGTCAACCAGAAGATTACATGGTAGATGAGGATATCTTTGAAGATGAGCCAGTTAAAAAGAGTAAAGGGCAACAGACTAGGGTTAAAAAACTATATAGGGACATTGACCATAAATATGTTGCAGGTGTTTCTGCCGGTATTGCACACTACATTGGTATAGACCCTATTTGGGTAAGATTGTTATGGGTATTTTTAACCATAGGTTCTGCAGGATCGTTCATACTATTATATGGTTTATTATGGATCCTTATACCAGAAGCGACTACCACTGCCCAAAAGTTGGACATGCGTGGAGAGGCCGTAAACATTAGCAATATAGAACGAAAAGTCAAAGAGGGTTTTGATGACGTTGCGGATCGTGTAAAAAGTGTTGACTATGAAAAAGTAGGCGACACCGTCAAAAAAGGAGGTAAAACATTTTTTGATACCATAGGAGACATTATCATGTTCTTGTTCAAGATATTTGGCAAGTTCATTGGTGTATTGCTTGTAATCATTGGTGCATCAACGGTAATTGGGTTGTTCATAGGTCTATTATCTGTAGGTATATTGGATATGGCCAATTTACCGGGGACAGATTTCTACCACATGGTGAATTCTACCAATATGCCTATTTGGTTGGTATCACTTCTTGCTTTTTTCGCCATAGGAATTCCATTTTTCTTTCTACTTTATTTAGGGTTGAAAATATTGGTAAACAATTTAAAATCTATAGGTAACGTTGCTAAGTTTTCACTTTTGGGCCTATGGTTAATTTCAATTATCCTATTAATTGTTTTCGGAATAAGGGAGGCCGCTTCACATGCCTATTCCGGTAGTACGACCTCGGAAAATGAATTTGAACTTCCAAATCCTACGGACACTTTACATATTAATCAAGCTATCTATGATTATGATAGGGATAACCAAATGCATATGGGAAATATGATTATTACCCATGATGATAACGGCAATAAGATGATGGTTTCAGAAGATGTGAGGTTTCGAATTAAAAAATCTAAAGATTCTATTTATAGGATAGAGGTAAGGAAAGAGGCCAACGGTTCTTCTTTTGAAAAAGCCAAACAAACCGCTGAACAAATTGACTATTCCTATGTGTTAGAACGCAATATATTGGAATTAAACAATTTCCTATCCACGAGTGGAGAAACCAAATTTAATGACCAAGAGGTAAGGGTAAATCTATTTATTCCTGAAGGAACAGTGCTTACCTATGACCGAGGAGAGGGTAGAAGCTGGATAATGAACGCCAATACCGATAGAGATGTGGACCAATTAGACAATTATGTTTGGAAAATGGACAGAAATGGGGAATTAACTTGTTTGGACTGCCCTGATGAAATGGAATATGAAAATTCTAACGATAATCGTATTCGGATTAATGAAAATGGTATTGACATAAATATCAATGATAATGGTGAAAAGGGAAAGATTATCATCAATGAAAATGGTATTGATATAGATGTTAATGACAATGGTGAGTCCTTTAAAATGAAAGTGGATGAAAATGGAGTTAAAATAAAGGCGCAGGATGGCGATACAACAGTAAGCAAAACAATCACTAAGGACTAATAATCAACCTAATTACAATCCAGTAGTATAAAATGACAGTTCAGTAATTAGGAATAGTACAACAATCAAAAAATATAGAATTTTACATCAATCTAAAAAACAACAATCATGACAACAGTAGTAAGAATTACCATTGCATTGGCACTAGCGCTTTTTTTAACAAGTTGCGGTTTCGATATTAATTTTAACGATTTTGGTTCCGGTAAAAAAGGAAATGGCGTCGTTGTGGAAGAGAATAGGGAAATAACCAGTGATTTTACTGTGGTTTCTGCATCTGAAGGTATAGATGTTTATGTAACTCAAGATACTGATTTTAGTATCTCTGTGGAGGCAGACGAAAACGTACTGGACTTAATTGGCACCGATATTAAGAATGGTAAATTAAGAATTCATGCCATTGAAAACATAGGTAGGGCAACCAAAAAAGTCTTTGTTACCTTACCGGAAATAAGTTCTTTGGAAAGTTCTAGTGGTGCGCATTTAAAGGCACAGAACCGCATTAATGCCGATGAGATATCTGTAGAATCTAGCAGTGGCTCTATCTTAAATGCTGAAATTACGGCTAATGAATTGGATATTGATGCTAGTAGCGGTGCAAACATTGAGCTTAGCGGAAAGGCCAATAAAGTATATATAGATGGAAGTAGTGGGGCAAACATCCGTGCCAGGGATTTATTAGCAGAAACATGTAGGGCAGATGCCAGTAGTGGTGCCAACATAAGTGTAAATGTTTCAGAAGCATTAACGGCAGATGCCAGTAGTGGTGCCAATATTTCATATTCGGGCGATGCTACGGTAACTAAAAACAAATCTGTTTCTGGAAGTGTACATAAGTACTAGTTAAAACAATCAATCCAATTATAAAGAAAATCCATTGTGAATTCAATGGGTTTTTCATTTTGCAATAGATGTCATATGATTATCTTAGTATAATGCAATTACTATTAAAAAAACATACGCTTTCCCTAAAACATACTTTTAGTATTTCCAGGGAGTCACATGATTATCAAAACACCTTAATTGTAAGCCTTACACAAAATGGGCAAACCGGTTATGGCGAGGCTACTTCCAATCCAGATTACAATATTTCGGTAGAAAGCATGATTCAAGAGATTGAAGCAATACGCGAGGAAATCGAAAATTACGATTTTCATCATCCGGAAGAATTTAACGCCTTCTTGGTATCAAAAAAGTTGACAAATTTTGCCTTGTGTGCACTTGACCTTGCCGCTCATGATCTCTATGGGAAATTAAAAGGGAAGCCGTTATACGAAATTTGGGGAACGGATATAAACGAATATCCCGTTACAAACTATACCATAGGTATTGCCCCCATAGATGAAATGGTTGCTAAAATGAAAGAAATGCCTTGGCCCATCTATAAAATTAAATTGGGAACCGAAGATGATGTTGGGATTGTACGGGAGCTTAGAAACCATACCGATGCTATATTCAGAATTGATGCCAATTGCGCCTGGACAGCGGAAGAGACGATACATAACGCGCCTTTATTGAAAGAGTTGGGTGTGGAATTTTTAGAACAACCCTTAAAAGCGGATAATTGGGAAGGTATGGAAAAAGTGATGCACCATAGTGTATTGCCGGTTATTGCAGATGAAAGTTGTATCGTAGAAAGTGATGTGGACAAATGTGGGCTCCATTTTTCGGGCATAAACATTAAACTCACCAAATGTGGCGGCCTCACTCCTGCCCTACGTATGATAACTAAAGGAAAAGAATTGGGCCTTAAGGTTATGGTGGGTTGTATGACAGAATCAACTGTGGGCATTTCTGCAATTGCACAACTATTACCACAATTGGACTATGTTGATATGGATGGTGCACTTTTATTAAAATCCGATATTGCGCAAGGCGTAGAAATAAAACCAGATGGCGTCGTTATTTTCCCAAAACTACCTGGCAGTGGTATTACACTATTATAATGGCTATATATATTGATTCCTTTCCTGGTCGTGAAATTACCCTAAAAGGGAAGCCCTATCTGTATTTTGGGGGTACCTCCTATTTGGGATTACAAAATTTGCCAGAGTTTCAAGAACTGTTCATAAAAAACATCCAAAAGTATGGTACTGGCTACAGCGCCTCTAGACAGTCCAATATCCGCTTTTCAATATATGAGGAAGCAGAAAATTATTTGGCAAATTTAGTAGGTAGTCAAAGTTGTGTAACACTTTCCTCCGGTTACTTAGCGGGGCAATTTGTAGCCGAATTTATAAGTAGGAAAAAATTCAAAGCTTTTTATGCCCCAAATACACATTCCTCTTTGTTTCGTAATTACCATAAACAAAAAAAATATGTTACTTATGCGAGTCTTAATATTGCGGTTAGGAACTATTTAAATGGAGCAAATGCGAAAACACCCGTTTTATATTTAGATGCCATAGACTTTTTTGGCGGTAATTATCCCAACTTTGACAGTCTCAAAATCTTACCATTGGAGAAAATGATTTTGGTGGCCGACGATTCACACGGTATTGGTGTATTAGGCAAAAATGGACAAGGGGTTTTTAGCATGCTCAAAAAATTACCTTTTAAGAATAGTTTTATTTGCTGTTCCTTAGGCAAAGGTTTTGGGGTACAGGCCGGTGCTGTATTCGGTAATAAAGAAGATCTGGCAGAGATGATAAACACTCCCTTTTATGGTGGAGCGAGTCCGGCTAGTCCAGCAGTTATTGCCACATTATCAGAGGCCGATAAAATTTACAAACAAAGGCGATCTATTTTAGGTCAAAATCTAGGATACTTCTTGAAGGAAGTACGTTCTGATCTTAAATTTAGACATATGAAAAACCACCCTACTTTTTCCTTTCAAAACAAAAAATTGGTAGATCACTTGAAACAAAACAATATTATCGTTACCCATTTTAACTACCCTAACGAAAGTTCCAAAACAATGAGTCGTATTGTTTTAAGTGCTTCACACACCATAAATGATTTAGATAAGTTGTTAAATGCACTGCGATCTTTTATTTTCAATTAAAACTTAAAAAATTAAGTTATCCGCAATATATGGGTTGTTATTTTATGATTTCATTAGTATTTTTTGTAACTTTTATAATATTATTAATCGCTAAATACTATTGACCATGAAAAAAATAATCGGATTAGTGCTGTTGATGCTGATATTGATATCTGCATCTTCAATAGATTTCAAGGAAAAAACACCTTTCCATACCATTGAAGGTACATGGGAACTAGTGAGTTTTTATAATTATGATGGTGAAAATATTATAGATACCGTACCTGCATCGGATGGTTACCGGCAAGTGAAAATGTATTATAATGGTAAAATAATGTGGTCTAGATATGTACCTACAGATAAAATAGGAAGGTTTGGCTACGGTTCATATAAGATTACCGAAGATAAACTTATGGAGACCATAGAATATGGAGACAATGAGATGATGCAGGCTCTAGATACCATGCGTTTATTCACATTTGAACTCAATTTGGGCGATGACAATTTTAGTCAGATCAGCCTAGACGAAGAAGGTAATCGTACTTTTTCTGAAAATTACAAACGAATTGATTAATAGAATTATATAAATGAAATAAAAAAGCACCGGCAACAACCGGTGCTTTTTTATTTTTAATTCCAAGGTTATACGGTATAATTATCCGCTATAGCTTCCTCAATGGAATCAATACTAGCTAAGTATCTTTCTGCATCCAGAGCAGCCATACATCCCGTACCCGCTGCAGTTACTGCTTGTCTATACTCTTTATCCTGTGCATCCCCAGAAGCAAAAACACCTGGTAAGTTGGTCTTGGTAGATTTGCCTTTTGTAATTAAATAGCCGGTTTCATCCATATCTAGTTGACCTTTAAAAATATCAGTATTAGGTTTATGCCCAATGGCGATAAACAAACCCGTTATGGCTATTTCTTCCTTTTCACCAGTTTGGTTGTTAACCATTCTTAGCCCTTCTACAACTTGGTCTCCTAAAACCTCATCAACCTCGGTATTATATCTTACTTCAATATTCTTCAGACTATTTACTCTATGCTGCATGGCCTTTGAAGCTCGCATATAATCCTTACGTACCAACATGGTTACTTTGTTACAAATGTTAGCAAGGTAAGATGCTTCCTCTGCAGCTGTATCCCCAGCGCCAACGATGGCAACATCTTGACCTTTATAAAAGAAACCATCACAGACTGCACAAGCGGATACACCACCACCTCTAAGCTTCTGCTCACTTGGTATATTTAAATATTTTGCGGAGGCTCCGGTTGCAATTATAACCGTTTCTGCCTCTATCACCTTATCATTATCAACCGTTACTTTGTGTATACCACCAACTTTCTCGCTAAAGTCAACTGCAGTTGCCATACCTATACGTACTTCTGTACCAAAACGTTCTGCTTGCTGTTGTAACTGTACCATCATGGTTGGGCCATCAATACCTTCAGGATATCCTGGGAAATTATCTACCTCTGTGGTTGTAGTTAATTGTCCACCTGGCTCCATTCCCGTATACATTAATGGTTTTAAATCTGCCCTTGCCGCGTAAATAGCCGCCGTATATCCTGCAGGTCCTGATCCTATTATCAATGTTTTTACTCTTTCTATCTTATCGGACATAACATTTAAATTTCTATCGATTTATATATTACAAAAGTAGGTTTTTGAACAAAAAACTTACAGCTAAGTTATTAAAAGTTTTCATTGATATTTCTCAACGATTCTTTAGACAAACTGTACACCAAAAATTTAATATCGTTTTAGTATTGAAGCATTTCAACAGTAGCAACGGTCCTAAAACCGGTATGCTCTAAAGCTGAATCCATACTAGAACCCATTTTAGCAGAAACACGATAACTGGCACAATAGGATGCCGAACACAAAAACGAACCTCCTTTTATGATCTTTTCCTTAGCATAAGGGTTATTGGGTGTGTAAGGCGTATTCGCCCCTTTAGGGTTTTGTAGTATTGTACCTTCGGTATTGGTATTTTTATAATAATTGGTATTATACCAATCGCTGGTCCATTCCCATACGTTACCTGCCATATCATATAGGCCATACCCATTAGGAGGATACGATTTAACCGGGGCCCTTAGCTCAAAACCATCCATTTTTTTATTTATCACGGGGAACTCACCTTCCCATGTATTGGCTTGTTCTTTTAAAACGGAACTATCATCTCCCCAGAAATAAATGGTTCTTTTTTTACCTCCCCTAGCAGCCAACTCCCATTCTGCTTCTGTTGGTAAACGTCTTCCGGCCCATTCACAATATGCCAATGCATCTTCATAGGCAATTTGAACTACCGGATAATTCTCTTTTCCTATAATATCACTATCCGGACCGTTAGGATGTCTCCAATTGGCACCTATAGTCCAGTCCCACCATTGTGAAAAATCATATAAGTTGGGCACCGATGTATTGGCTTTTTTGAACGTAAGTGCCCCTGGTTTTAGAATTGAATCATGAGGTTTAGTGGTACCCTCAGGTACCTGTTTTTTAAGTTCTTCCCAGTCAATTGGCCGTTCGGCCACTGTCTTATACCCTGTCTCCTTCACAAAGGCAGAAAATTGGGCGTTGGTAACCTCCGTAATATCCATAAAAAATCCATCTACAGCTACTAGAATAGTTGGTTTTTCATGATCCATGGCCATTTTATCCTGATCAACTGCACCTTGCATAAAAGTTGCTCCGGGAATCCAAACCATATTAGCTGGAGTTTGCACAGAATCTGGCTTATTAGTCAATACCGCTATTGAATTTTCTACAATTTTTGAATCAATTTTAGGTTCCTGGGTCTTTTTATTATTGTTCCCACAACTTACTAGTCCAAAAGACAACATGAACGTTCCTAAAAATTGAATTCCCCTTGGTACCATGATTATAATTTTAGCTAACAAATGTATTCTTTTCTATATAAAAAATGCACCAATACCCATCATGGTACGGTGCATTTTATATA
>CBFIGW010000123.1:0-9688 GCA_965662155.1 Maribacter sp.
GATATAAAAAATGAACCAGACTTGGATTTTGCCTCAAGGGGAAAACAACGTGTAATCAGTTGGTTAGAAGAAATGATCATTCAAGTAAGGTCATGGGATCCAGAAACTATAATAACTATTGGGTGGGCCAGTACGGAAGGTGCTGAAAATTTAGTAGATGAAGTTGATTTGGTGTCTTTTCATTACTACTTGGAGCCATCAAATTTTAAAACTGCCATAAAACAACTAAAATCTAAAATACCAAAAAATAAATCTTTAATGTTGCAGGAATATGGCACCTCATCCTACGCAGGAATATGGAGTTTATTCATTGGTAAAAAGGATAAACAAGAGCGTTATTATGAAGAAATGCAAAACTATATTAATGAAGAAGGGCTTCCTTTTGTATTTTGGACCTTGTATGATTTTGAGGAAATACCATCGTCTGTAGTGGGCTATTTACCTTGGCGCAAAACACCACAAAAGTTTTATGGTTGTATAGACCAAGATGGCAATAAGAAACCAAGTTTTAAATGGTTGGAGTATAAAAAAAAAGATGGCCCTAGAGCCATCCTTAAAAATTAAACCTAACCAAACTATTTAAGCTTTTACTCCTTCTTTTTCCTTTTCCATATACCTCTCAATATCCAATATTGAAAGATCAGAATTCTTTTGCTGAATCGCTTTGAAGCAATCCAAGTACATTTTTGTTATGGTAGACATTGGCAAAGAACATGCTGCTATATAATTTGCTTTAGACAAAGCTATTCTTTTGGCGTCATCCGTAAGAATTCGTTCAAGAGAATCGGCTAAACTATTTGCATTTTCAGGTTCAAAAAATTCGCCCTTATACCCTTCATCTTCAATTAAAATGGCCAAATCACCTAAATTGGGCAATACTACAGATTTTCCATAGCTACCTGCTTGATGCAATACACCGGAACTACCCGTTGTTGATGTATATGGAAAAACGCATACAGCACTATCTCCAAATATAACAGGCACATCCTCTTCCGCCACATAACCAGTGAAACGTAATTGAGATACATATGCATACTTATTAGCAACATCGTCCAAATAACCTGGAGTATTTGGATTATCGGTACCCGCTATTACAATTTCAATATCTTCATTGGTACGCTTTCTAATTATTTCTACAGCTTCAATTAAAACTTCCACCTTTTTATAAGTTCCGAATTTACCAAAGGCCATAACCTGTTTTGGGCCGGCAGGCAATTCATAATTCGGTTCTGGAGGTGTTTCAAAAGAACCGTGTGGTATGAGCACTACATTTTTGGCCTTGTATTTTCTTTCTAAAATACCCACGTATTTGTTTATGGTAACAGCAACGACATCAGAGGACAATACAAACTTTGTTAGTGTGGTACCTATAAAATTATAAACCGATTGCAACACTCTATTTTGTGTAAATCCTGCATTACCTAAATCTACTTGTTCCAAAATATTGTGCAAAAGCGAAATACAGGGAATACCTTTTAACTTACATACATATGGTAATAACAATCCTAATGCCGCTGGTACCTTTTTATCTCCAAATTTTAAAAACTGTAAATTAAAAAGTACAGCATCTGGTTTGGTTTTATTTAATGCTTTGTTAATTCTATAAATATTGGTGTAGCTATTAAAGTCCCAACTTTCCGCAACAGTGATTTTACATCCGGCTTCTTCGAACTTTAAATCCTTTTCACCTTCTGAATGGTCGGTTATTAAAACAATCTCATCTACCTCTGGCTGTAACCTGAAGTGTTTAACAAGATAATAGCCATATTCAGTTAATGTCACCTTACTGGGTGGGTATGCCGTTACAATTGCTAGTTTCATAAATTTTAATTTTGGTAAGGAATGATTAATTTTTAGTATTGATATTTTTGGTTGAATTATTTTTGTAAACGAAATAGCCTAATTGGAATAGTAATAAGATTGCCATGGCAATAATTTGTACCAGAACAACTTGATATAGATTTTCATGGAAAAGAGCTATTAAGGCTATTTGTGATATTCCTAAAATTCCGGATATTATAACAGGTACATAATGATCGAGGGATAAATAGTAATAGGCGAAAATATTAGAAATAGCAAACAAGGAGGTGGCCATAGCGTACTTCCAAAGTAAATCTGAAATCGCCAGGTATTCCCCACCGAACATTAATTGTACAATTATTTCTGGAAACAACCAGCAGGCGGTTACTATGGTGGCAGAAAGTGCCGTAATTATCAAAACATATTTAAAAAGTACAGGAGCAGTCGCCAATCCGTCTTTTTTACGTTGCACTACGGTGGGCAGTAAAATCATTACAAACATCCAAGCTACAAAATAGACTACCCTGCCAATCAAGGCCAAAGAAGCATACAAACCGGCTTCAGTTGCTTCAAAATAATGCTTCACCATTAAAATATCACTATTATTAATTATGATTTGGGTACCTTCATAACATGCGGTTAGTAAAATAAATGTTGACACCATTTTACTATTTTCTGTAGTTAAACGTGCAGTTTTCTCAAACTTAAAATTATTTTTATCCGTAGGAAGCATCCCAAAGAAAAAGGATATTAATATACCCAAGGCAACCAATGTTGCAGGCTCATATGGCAAAGTCACCAGAAGCAATAAAGTAATACCCAACCTACTCCACATTTCTGTTTGATAGGTAGTAGACAATTTTGCAAATGCCATTTTACCTTGATAAATACCTCTATTAACACTCATTACAAAATACAAGGGAATACCAACCGCGAATACCATAAACATGGATGACGATGTAGTCTGAAACAACTTCTGCATATATGGTGCGAAAAAGAAAAACAACATCATGGCCAAGATGCCGATTACTGCCGCCCCTTTGTACATGTTATATCTAAAACGTGACCATTGGTCATTTTCGAAAAGTACGGCAAACTTAGCTGCGGCCAATTGAAATGTCATGCCCACAAAGGAAAGTACCAATAATAAGGTTACCAGTAAGGCCGCTTCTGCGAAAACAGCGGGGCCCAATATTCTACCCAATAGTAAATTATAGATATAGTTACCACCATTTACCAATAAAACACTAAGCATAAATATTTGCTCTGGCGCAATTTTTTTCTGTATCAGTTTAAGAACGGTCATTGCTTAGAATATATCTGGTTTTAGTTTGGGTCATTACTTGTACTATTTTATCATTAGCAATTCCTAAAATTTGCAAGCTAACATTTTGGATTCTCGCTTTTTTATATAAAGATTCTAACATATAAGCACCACTTGCATCTATCTGGATTACTTTATCCATATTTAATATCAAGCCTTTACTGAACGACAAAATTTTCTCTAAATGATTTTGTAGATCTTTAGTATTTGTAGTATTAATAGGTCCAATTAGCCTAATCATTCCGTTTTCTTCCTTTATCTCGGTTGCCATATATTGTTTAATGCTAAATTTCGTTTATGATGACACTATAAAGGTTTTTTCTTAATTTTATTGTAAGTATTTTCTTATTTTCGATAAAATACATATTTAGTCTACTAAGAAAAGTTCAGTAGTAATTCTATTCTTTTAAAACAATAAATTCTAGTAAGCAACATAATATTTTCTACAATAGTTACTTCTTAAAGGCTAGTCAAAAACAATTTGGGGAGGTAGCTTAACTATTTTGGTATGCAGACTCACCCAAAATATAGCTTGTGCACATTTGGTCCATGACATTGGTTACTACTTTATTCTGTCTACCTATAATTAACAGGTTCAAATTTCGCCTTAATGCATTGGTATATAGTTTCTGTAAAACTATAGCAGAGGTATTATCCATTTGCACTATACTAGTAAGGTTTATTACTGCTTGTCTTTGATTTACAAGATAACTCGTGATTCTTTCTTGCAACATGATAATGTTTTGATTATTTAAATTTCCAAAGACAGAAAACACTCCATTTAATTCAGTAATTCTCAGTTCCATATCTAGCTATTTAGGTTCATGTAATTCATTTTCTCAGTGTAAAAATGTTGATTTAAAACTTTTTCTAATGGCAATTAATGATGGTTGACGGTTTACTGTAGATGAACCGTATTTTTACTACTTCCAAGTTCACTATCCCTAACATAACTTTACTAAACAGCAAAAACACTAATAATTTTAAAAACATAACGTTATGTGTTTGTAGTATTTATCTTACTAATATGAATAAAATTATAATTTTCCTTCTCCTTTTATCGCAACTCGTTGTTGCACAGTCCAAAATGGATAAAGGATTTAAATTTTTAGAGAACGGTAATTTCCAAGAGGCAGAACTTTTTTTTGATACCTACTTAAAGGACGACCCTAACAATAAAACCGCCAAACTATGTTACGCACGTGCCGTAGGCCTAAGTGGGGAACCTCAGAAAGCAACTAAATTATTTGCATCCCTACTAGAGATATTTCCAGATGACTTTGAGATTAAAATAAATTATAATGAATCCTATCTATGGGCTAAAGAATATGAAAAAGCTAAGCCACTGTACGCCCAAATGGTAGAAGATTATCCAAAGAAGTTTGGAGCCATCTTAGGCTATGCAAATACCTTAAGCAATCTTAAAGAGTATAACCAAGCATTAGTTTGGATCGAAAAGGCCTTAGCACTAGAACCTGCTAACCCTAGTGCAAAAACATCTAGAAAATATATGAGGTTGGGTTACGCCAACACATTTGTTAACAACCAAGATTATAATATTGGTGAAAAGTTACTACTATCTATCTTTGAAGATTTTCCCGAAGATAAAGATGCTCTTTTAAACTTGGCCAACCTTTATTTAATTACAAAAGATACCGATAAAGCAAAATCTATTTACGAGAGATACGCAACATCGGCCCAAGATTCTATTACAGCATTGAATGGTATAGCCCTAGCGGAACATATAGATGAAGATGAAAAAAAAGCGCTCGAGACTACTATTATCGCCAAGAATAAAGTTAACAAACTCAATGACCCTGAATTAACCGAAAAAACATTAGATCGCCATATTCAAGCCTTAATTTGGAATAGAAAATTTTCATCGGCTAAAAAACAAATTAAGGCGCTGAATAATATTTATAAAAACAGGAATTGGGTCTATGCGTTAGAAGCAACATTGGGACTGTACACAGGAGATCCTAAAAAAAGTATAACAAACTACAACGCCATTTTAGAAAATGACAGTACATCTTTTGATGGAAATCTGGGAAAAGCAAATGCCCTATTCGCGGCAGATCGTATTATTCCCGCATATAGTTACGCTTACAAGACCTTAACATTTTATACGAATCAAAAGGACGCAAAAGGTTTTATTGAAAAGTTAAATCTTATACATACCCCTACAGTTGAAGAACATATAGCATATACCTTTGATAACGGTAATAATGTTGCCTTTGCTACGAACACCACCGCAAACATCCCCTTTTCAACTAAATTTAGAACCACATTGTCCTATACATATAGAACAACGCAAAATACAGTAACCAACAATGAGGCGAGTTCACATGTACTTATTGCCGGATTACACTATAAACTATTTCCGAAAACGATATTAAAAACCGTGCTTGGTTTCAATAACTCAAAGTTCATGACAGAGTCATACGTACAACCTGTTTTTGATATTAGACTGGCCTTACAACCTTTGAAATTACAAAATTTAGAATTTGGATATCAAAGGGAAATCCAAAATTTTAATGCAGATTTAATTGGGTTAGAGATAGTACAAAATCATTATGGGCTAACCTATAATTTAGGTACCAACGTAAACTTTGGTTGGTACTCCCAGCTTATGCATACGCAACAAAGTGATGACAATACTAGAAATCTATTATTTACCTCATTATACTACACAATTCTACAGAAACCTGCTTTTAAAATGGGTGTAAACTATCAATACATAACCTTTAAAAATCAAGTGCCTACCATTTACTTTAGCCCGGAAAAATACCAAGCTGTTGAGCTTTTTGCGGACCTTAGAGGTAAATTTTCTGAAAACACAACCTATATGGCAAGTGCAGCCACTGGGTACCAAAAAGTTGAGGAAGACCCCAATACAGTTATTTTTAGGGCTGAAGCGGGCATAAAGCATCAATTCTCCCAACGTTTTAGTGGCAACCTATACGGAAAGTATAGCAATATAGCCTCTGCTACGGCGGCTGGTTTTGAGTTTACGGAAATAGGAATAAAGTTAAAATGGTTATTTCTTAACAAGCCCTTATTTTTCAATACCATTAAAGAGAAAGTTAAATCTGGTAATAATTAGTTTGGACAGTTGTAAACGTTTTGAGATTAATGGCAATTTATTGAAGATGCCAATAACACAGAAGCAATCTTTTGTAGATATCCCCAAATACAACTTTTTCATCGGATGACCATCAATGAATGAAAATGTATTAATGTAGTAATAGTCCCGTTTTATTTTTGGCTAAAAAGTTTTGTTTATATGCCTGCTGTATAACTAATTTAAAGACCTATTTTAACTTTTCTTCCTTTAGTCCCAAGCTAAAAATATTTTCATCACAATACTTAATACTTAGATTTTATCCTTAAAAAGAACCTTATTGGCCATATCCAAATAAATTAAGTGAAAGATACCAGTATATATCATTCCTAAAACAAGAAGGCAACCTTACAATAAATGTAAGGTCGCCTATCGTCAAAACCACTCCTAACCTAACCAAAAAAAAAGAAGTGGTCCACCATTGAACCAATTAATATCTTAGTTCAAAAATAGGGGCCTTCACCGTCTTTTATTTGGATTTATAGGTAGGTTTACTATTGGTATAGACCAATAGCAAAAAAGTTTAGATAAGGTGTTTATAACAAATTTAACCTTCGCATTAACTCAGGTCTGTTGGTCCTGCTAATAGGTATTACGCTCTTTTCTATAAGTACGCTGTTGTCCTCTATATCTATAATTTTTGTGAAATTTATGATATAAGATCTATGTATCTGTAAAAATGATTTTTCCGGTAATTTTTCTTTGATTTTTTTTAATGTGGTATGTACATGATATTTCTCCGTAACCGTGGTGATATCTATATAGTCTCCTTTGGCTTCGACGAATAAAATTGAGTTTAGTTTTAATTTTATAAGCCTACGATCAATATTTATATATAAATCTTCGTCACTAGATGTGCTACTGGTATTGGGCTGTGTCTCATCATGCTTTTTATCTAAAGCAATTTTAATCTTATGGATCGATTTTTCAAAACGATCTTGAGTAATTGGTTTCACCAAATAATCTACAATAGATTCATATTCGTAAGCTTCTATAGCAAATTGAGTATCTGAGGTGGTAAGTACAATTTTAGGTGAGTTTTTTAAAGTCTTAACAAAATCTACACCACTAAAGCCAGGCATATGAATATCCAAAAAGACCACATCAGTAGTATGCTCATTCAAAAATTTTATAGCATCAATGGCATTATCAAACTGCGCAATAACATCTAGGCCATCAATTTTTGAACAAAGTTGATTTACAATGGCGCGGGCGGTGGCTTCATCATCTACTATTATACAATTCATTATTAAATGGTTTTTAAATATCCCTCAATTGTTTTTAGTATCTCATTAAATTGGGGGTCTTTATCCATTTTTTTCAACTTAAGCTCTTCTTCGTAGTCAACAGCCAACCTATATGCATGAGACATTCCCAAGATATTAAATTTATGTTTAAGTTTATGAACTATTTGAACTGCATCCTCGTAATTTGTTTCGGAAATAGCTTTTTCGTAAGTTTCTTTTTCAATTGGAAACTCTGCCAATAATATATCGATGAATCCTTTTTTAAATTCTTCATCGTCTCCGGATAATTGTTCTATATATAATATATTCGGTTTGTCCACTTTATTCTTTTCTTAGGGTTATGTAAAAAATGGTTCCCAAATCGGTCTTAGACTCTAACCAGACGTTACCTTTTAGTAAACCGGTTATTTTCTTTACAAGAGCTAAACCTACTCCAGCAGCATTTGTACCATTTTCAAGTTTACTGAACATTTCAAAAATTTTAACCTTATGTTTTTCCGGAATACCCTTCCCATTATCTTTTACACTGAATTTCCAAAATTTTTCATCTTCGATATAATCAATTTCGATTTTAGGGTTTTCACTATTCTCAGTTGCCGTAACAGCATTCTCTATAAGATTTTCAAATATCTGTTCGGTCCAAAGTTTTTGGATCGGAATTACAGGAAGATTGTTATTTATCTGGATATTGATTCTTTTGGGAATATCCATTTTTTTAATAATATCCCCTATTAAGGATTGCAAATTAACATTGGAACGTTTTTCTGTATTTTGTTCTATCGTTGCATGACTAAGGATACCGGTAATTAGATTGTCCATTCTGGTTAAATTATCTCCAACCAACTTACAATTGGCCATACTATTTTCAGAAAATTTACATTTTTCCTCTTCCAGAATCCACGACATTAACGCATGTATATTGCGTATTGGTGTTTTTAAGTCATGGGATACCATATGAATGTAATTATTCAACGATTCGTTTTGTGCTTCCAAATCCTTTAATAAGAGACTTTTCTCATCGGTAATCCTGGTAATATCTGAAGCTAAATTTTTAATATGAAAAGCTAATTTTTCAACATCAACGGGTAAAATTTCAGAATTCCTTTCACTGCTTTCCTCTAAATTTGAGTTTAAGCTCTCTACTGCCTCCTCCAGAGATGATAGTACCTTTTTCTGTCTTTGTGCTTCGGCTTCCAATTCTCTATTGGCACTATATAATTCATCAGAGCTTATTTTAGTTGCTCTTTGAATCATGGTTAATTTATCATCATAATTTTCATATGATTTGCTTACAGCTTCCAAGAACTGGGATATTTCTTGGCTATCTTTAAGATGCTCAGGTAAATATTTTCGTATTTGTCTATCTAGTAGGGACGACATTATTCGCTAAATAAAGTTAAGGTCATTGTTTGGTTGTGTAATTTACAATTTCCCAGCTCAATAAATGGTGCCATTTCACCATAGGAATAGAACCCCGATATTATGGTGTCTTCGCCTATAATGGAAATAACTTCCTCCAATTCTTCTTCGGTTCGTTGATCCATCACCAATTTTCTGCCAACACAACTCACCAATAATGCTAGCTGAGGTGCAACGCTCCTATTTTGCATAGCCAGTTCAGCTGCGGTTCTGGCCCCAGTGGCTATATCATCTATAGTAGACATCATCAATTGCACACTAGAACCCTCTGGAACGTCACCGGCCAAAATCATTGTATTGTTTTCTTCATTGATATTTAAAATAGTCCGCACCAGGGGTTCTTCATTGTCCGTACGAACACTTAATGGGTACAACAATGCGGATTTAGGTAATTCATCAGCCTTTTCACCCAAATATTGTTTATACAAATCCAACGCTGGTTTCCCATCTAATTCATAAAGGATGTTATTCTCGGACTTGGTTATTCTACGCTCTGGCCCAAACGAAGTCCAACCTCCATAATTTGCGCTAGTTATCTCCAAACTATCACCATAAAATGCAATAACAACTATCTCGCCTTCCTTGGGATTTTCATTATAGGACGCCAATGTTTTTTCAAACCGGGCATCATCGCCACACAAACCGCCAGAAAGACCAATTTCTTTATCCTTATTTATCTCAAGACCATTAATTAGGGCGCTTCCATTTACTGTACTTCCCTCTGAAACAACAAATAAATACTTTAAATTTTCCTTATTGAATTCGTTCATTAAAACT
>CBFIGW010000124.1:0-9655 GCA_965662155.1 Maribacter sp.
TGATAGAGAATACCTTCGTCGGAACTTAGTGTAAATTGATTTTTGTGTACTTTAACATCATTTTCAGAGAAGGCTATATTTTCGTTAACCTTTACTCTTTCTTTACCAACTCGGTTGAGAATTTTAAGCGTATTGTCCGCTAATTTAAAGACCAGGTAATCCCTTTGTCCAATTCTAAAATGCTGTGGTGCTCCTACTATATTATCTTCCGTCTTTGTGTAGGTGAATCCAGAAACTATTTTACCTTTTGGATTATACATATAAACCTTGTTGTTCTGAGTTACTACAAAGCGATAATTTTTTTTGCCTTCATAATCAAATACCGCTAAGGGGTTAAGGTTGCCGCCTTCGTATTTAAAGGTAAAGGGTTCTACTTCCTTGCCATTACGATCTAGTATAAAAAATCTATTGTTCGTGGTGAAAGCCAATTGTAATTTATCATTTTTGTAAATGTCTACTTGATGTATTTTTCCTTGTATGGCACTTTCCAATTGTTTTTTCCAAAGAATTTTTCCTTTAGTAGAGATGAGGTATAGAATATTGTCTTGGTCTTGAACAACAATCTCTTTCTTCTTGGTTCTATGATTGATTACAAACTGTGGATTTACTAAAATATCGGTATCCAACTGAACTTTAAATAATGAAGAAACGCCAGTCTTACTTGCGGTTTTAGAATTTTTTCTGATAAAATAATTGGTATGGTAAAAACCATCATCTGCTACTATTTGAGAGCCAAAGAGGTAATCGTTAAGTCTTATGTCTTCAATTTTATCGGAGAGTTTAGAATACCCATGTTCATTTAAATTTGTTTGAATTCCGTTTAAGTTGGATAAAGTTAAACTGGTTGATTCTACTGTTAAATAGTCTTTAGAGTTTAAATAAAGTGGAGATTTTTCAAAAGTAGTACCGCTTTTAAAATTAGAAATTACCGATTGCAAAGCATCCAAGTTAGGAGAAAATAGCACCGTGTTTTCGATTATAGTGGCATATTTAGGATTGTAATCTTCTACTATTGGGTTTAGAGCACTACTTAAAAATTTATTTGGGGTCAAGGAAAAGATTTCACTTCCTTGGTAGTCAATAGTATTTGATTTGATTTGATTAATGTAATCTAAAATTTGTGCTGTGCCATAGGTTTTTAACATGGCTAGTTTTTCCTTGCCGATTGTAAGAAAGCCAATTTCCTCAACCGTGCTTAACAATGAGTCAGAAACTATCGTATTTTGAAGGTAAAAGTTTTGGTTTTTTGAAAACTGACTAAAATCATTGAAGCTAACCGAGGAATATGATGCTATGTTATCTGGTGCAATCGCTAAAGTTTGGTGGGCCAACGGTTTGGTTTTTGAGAATAATCCTAGGTAATTCGGAATGGAATCGTTTGATATGCCCAAGCCGTTAAAATACAACCCATTATTTTCAATTGTAATATCTAAAGAAAGCCATTCGGCATAGTTGGGTTTAGCAACGCTATCCATATTGTCCGTTAACAAATCAATAAGACTGTTGCTCTTTTGAACGTTAATCCAAAGATGAGCCAATTTTGTTGGGTCCGATAGCTTAAAAATCTTTTTGTTAGACAAATTAAGAAATGGATTACTTTCTTGATCGCTAATGTTTTGAAGAAGAATTTGGGAAGAGCTTAATATTTCCATATTTCTAATTATCGAGGAATAAAATACCATGTCATCAATGGTATATTTTTTAAGTGTAATATCACCGTAATTAATGGTTTCTATGGATTTATCCGTAATACTGTCCAACGATAATTCCAAAATGCTGTCATTAGATATAAAAGTAAATTCAATAGCGTCCTCATTAGCCAATGACAAGGTTAAAAGGCTTTCTGATGTATTAGATATGTATTGTAAAGGCTTGAGTTTTTGCTGGATTGGCTCTGTAAATGGTAATTTTTTTAATTTGTTTATCAATTCATTCTCATGGATTTCCGATGTTAAGGATTTAGGGTCATTTATTTTCAGAATTAATGCCGAGTTGGCTGGAGCAAAATCTATAAGAGAACCGTTCTTCGTGTTTTTTGGGGAGCAATTAATAAATAAGATTACAGAAAGTAGAAGTAATGAACAGGACCTCATAAAATTGCTTTTTACACAAATTTATACATTTATATTTCAAGGGAAAGTTGCTCTGGTAATTGTCTGAAACTTTTTCGGTGGTATTTGGTTATACCATACTTTCTTATAGCCTCTCTATGTTCTTTGGTAGGATATCCTTTGTTTTGTTTCCAGTTGTACATTGGGTACTCGTCATGTATTTTTAACATGTATGCATCCCTATGTGTTTTTGCCAATACCGAGGCTGCTGCAATGCTCATAAACTTAGAGTCGCCCTTTATTATGCAGGTGTGTGGAATGTTCTTATACGGTTTAAATTTATTGCCATCTACAATAATATGAGGTGGATGTTGTGTTAATTGGTTCAATGCTTGATGCATAGCCAAAATAGAGGCATTTAAAATATTTATTTTATCTATCATCTCTGGATCAATATGCGCCACACCAAAAGAGATGCTATTTTGCTCAATTATGGGTTGTAAAATTTCTCGTTTTTTGAAGGAAAGTAATTTTGAATCGTTTAATAAGCTATGTTCAAAATCCTTGGGTAAAATAACCGAAGCAGCGGTTACAGGACCTGCTAAGCAACCTCTGCCAGCTTCGTCTGTTCCAGATTCGTTAAAGAAATTATAAAATTTTTGCAACATTAAGTTTTTGTTAACTTTTTATTTGGTTTTTCTAAACATAAAGCAAAGTTAAATATTTGATTATTATTTACTATACGAGGTATTATTGTACAAAATTGATAAAAAAGAGCATTATTTTAACATATTTTCATTTTGGATTAAGAAGAGTTTTGGAATAGTAGGATTATTTGATGAATTTTGGCGCAAGCTAATTCAAAAATTAAATCTATGAAACAGAAGTTCAAATGGATGCTTTTGCCATTATTGGTTTTAAGTATATCATTTTCCTATGCACAGGAAAAAACAGTGTCCGGTACTGTAACGGATCAATCCAATTTACCACTCCCGGGGGTGTCTATAATTGTGGTTGGTACAACAAATGGAACCCAATCGGATTTTGATGGAAATTATTCTATTAATGTAAGTGAAGGGGATGTATTGAGATTTTCATACATAGGACAGAAAACAGTTAACCAAACAGTAGGTGCAGGTTCAACGATTGATGTAACAATGGAAGAAGATGCAGAGGCCTTGGAAGAGGTTATTGTTACAGGTCAGGGTTCAGGTATCGCACGTAGAAAATTATCTACGACCGTTGATGCCCTTGATTCAGAGGATATTGACAAATTACCTGCAAATCAAATTGATCAGATATTGCAGTCTACTACCCCAAGTGCGCAGATAAGACTAAGTTCTGGGCAGCCGGGTACAGCAGCAATTATTAGAACAAGAGGTCCAATTTCCGCGGCAACATCTGCAACACCAGTAATTATTGTGGATGGAGTTCGTGTTGATAATTTGAACTCAAATCCGGAATTAGGTATTGCTACTGGTGGAGCCAATGTATCTGCTCTTGCAGATATACCAGTTGAGTCCATCGAAAGGATTGAATATATTAAAGGTGGTGCGGCAACAACATTGTATGGTGCCGATGCTGCAAATGGTATTATTCAAATTATAACAAAGAAAGGAAAGGATGGTAAAAGTTCTGCTTTCTTTGAAAGTAATGTAGGCGTTATCAAAGCAACCACGGATTTCTTGAGGTATGATAGAACTGCCGAAGCAATTTTTGAACCAGGATGGTCACAGCAATATCGAGTAGGCCTAAATGGAGGTTCAGATAAATTCTCCTATAATTTTGGAGGTAGCCTTTATAAGGATGATAGTTTCAACGATATAAATGAGCAAATAAGAAGGTCTTTCACTTTTGGTCTTACGGCCAAGGTTACGGACAAATTGAGATATCAAGGGTCTTTCTCTTTTGTAAATTTTGAATCCAATCTGGATTACAATGCAAATACAAGTTTTTCTAGATTCTCGGGTATTGAAGGTTCGGCCCGTGGGGCAACCGATGAATTTACTGATGAGGAATGGCAAAGTGAGTTGGCCAGATACAAGAATATTGGTGAGTTAGTGGACATAACTAGTACAACCAACCGTATTACTGCTTCTAATAAATTTATCTATGATATCAACGATGCGCTTCAAGTGAATGCAACCATTGGTATCGATAATAGAAATACAGTGCAGGAAGAATTACAGAGCAATGCCTTGCAAGTGGCATTGGGATCTATTGCAGAAGGTACTACCGACCAAGGTTCATTGACCAGGGTTTTAAGGTCTGCCTTTACGCTAACCACAGATGTCAACGTTACGCATAGAGCGAATACCGAGAACTTTTCTTTTGTTTCTATTTTAGGGGGGCAATTTTTTAGGACTTCAGATAGACAGAATAGATTGAATGGTTCTGGAGGTGTTGATGGAACACGTTCTTTGAACAATTTCTCAGAACAAACTTTTTCTGATTTTGTCTTGGAAAATGCCAACTATGGTCTTTACTTTTTAGAGAATATAGGTATTTATGATGTGGCTTTCTTGGAATTTGGTGGTAGACTGGATCAAAATACGGCATCTGGCGCCAATACCGATCCGTTATTACTTCCTAAAATTGGATTAACATACAATTTTAGTGACCATGATTTCTATATAAATTCTGGTTTTAAGGATATTCTATCTACTATTAAGTTGAGGGCAAACTACGGTGAGGCAACAAATTTTGCACAACCTTTCTCTCAAGATAGAACATTTGCTCAAAACCCATTCTTAGGTGGTCCATCATTTACTTTTGATAATCAAGGAAATGATGAATTGGTTTCAGAACGTGTTAAGACGACCGAATTTGGTGTAGAACTTGGTTTTTTCAGTAACCGTTTGTTCTTAAGCGGTACAAGATATATTGGAATTACAGAGGATGCTCTTTTCACACCTCAAGACCCACCTTCCTCAGGTCAGGCCAATCAGATTCAGAATATTGGAGAGGTTGAAAACAAGGGTTATGAGTTTGCTTTAACTGCTACTCCGATCCAAACAGGAAAACATAATTTAAGTATAAACCTATCTTACAACACAAACGAAAACTTAGTAACGGATGCCGGTGGAGCGCCCGCCTTTGTTGTTGGTGGATTTACCGTGCTAGGTTCTGTAGTTGAAGAAGGTCAAAGTCTAGGTTACCTTAGAGGTACCGCAGCGGTATTACAAGATGATGGTACTTATGCTTTTGAGCCTAATACAGCATTAGGAGATACTTTTGCTCCTAATTTTGGTTCCATGGGCTTTAATTATACTTGGGGCGATTTCAACCTATTTGCTACTGCAGATTACCAATTTGGAGGACAAATAACAGATTTGAGCTTCCTGTTGAGACATTTAAGAGGTACAGATGATACAGGTATTCCAGAAGAGTTGATAGGCACAACATCACCTTTCAATTATGTAAATTTCTTTGTTTTTGACAACGATTTCTTGAAAGTTAGGAACATTGGAGCATCTTATAACCTAGGGGATATTGCAAAACCTTTGTTCAGTAATATTAGATTGGGTCTTAACGTAACAAACCCATTCAACTGGACAGCGGGCACCTTTGATCCAGAGACTACAGGTTCTGGTATCTCTGCTCAAAATGGTTTTGCCAGTGGTGGTTTTGCTTATGGTACTGAATCTGCACCAAGAACGTATATTGCCTCCTTGAGGTTTGAATTTTAATAAAAAATTGAAAAGATGAAAAAACTAATAATATTATTTACGGTTATTTTAGTATTTAGTTGTACCGGCGACTTTGGAGACGTAACCGATTTCAAGGAGATTGAGAATCCAAATTTATCGGAGGCCTCAGTTGTAGGGCAACCAAACTCCGCTTCAATTTGGCTTAGCGGTTTGGAAAGACAATTGGCCTTGGTGTTTCAAGAAACTTTGACGCTAGCAGAGCTGGGATCGGATAATTATGTAAATACACAGACCTTTTTTAATCAATTCATGGATGGATTGGAAATTCAGATTACCGATCCAGATATGAGGGATACGCAACGCGATATTCAAAGACTAAGGGAGCTAGCCATTTTCGGTATAAACGAGGTTGGTCCAGGAGATCCTAACTATGATGCGGCAACCGAAGCTGAATTCAACTATTTTGAAGGTCTTGCATACTTATTCTCTGGGATGTATTTTTCTACCCTACCAGCTGAACCAGTAGGTGTTCCAATAACATCAGAGCAACATTATTTAAATGCAATATCTGCATTTGATGCAGCAATTGCACTTAGTCCAAAACCTGAATATCATTTGGCTAAAGCAAGGGCTAACTACTATTTAGGAAATCAATCAGGAGCAGTTGCTGCAGCAACGGCCGCATTGGCTATGGATAGTTCCTTTGATAGAACTGTTCGCTTCGATGAGTCTAATGGACCTAGCAATACTTTTGAAGATGCATTGTATGAAAGAGCAACTTTCGACGATTTACAACCGCTTCCGACATTAGATTTCTTAGATCCAAAATATTCGTTTTTAGAACCAGATGAAGATGCCCCTGTGCATTATATGAAAGCCGAAGAGGCATATCTTATTTTGGCAGAGGCAGCTTTGGCCGATAATGATATTGCAGCGGCAAGAACTAATTTAACCTCTTTGTTAGACTTAATTTCGACTAGGGAAGTACGTAATATTGACGATTCAATCGAACAGAGAAGCCAGGTTGACGAAGGGTCTAGGCCAGATGATGACACAATCGTTGTTAATGGGAGGTCTGGACTGGTATTAAGCCGTCAGGATGGTAATGTAGATATTCCATCTGTATCTGGAACATCTTTAACTGCAGATGATATTGCGGCTATGCAGGATGATGATTCTGGATTGGAAATTCTTTACAGGACACGTCAAGAAGTGTTCATTTCTGAAGGACTAAGACTTGTTGACATGGGTGTAAAATTAGTTATTGATGAAAATGAAATATTGTTAAACGAAAATATTAACGAAGGTGATCCAGGAACGGTGGCGGTAATACCATCTTTTATAGCTGCAGTTGTTGGTGATCTGGATGCTATTACTTATGTGCCAGGTTCAGGAGTGGCAACAACGGCCATCGATTTAAATGAAATCTTGGTTGCTAACAAGAGTTCAGATCAGGTTGTTCCATTTGAATAACTTTTTTAACTAGGATAAACTTTAAAAGGCTCCACTTTGGGGCCTTTTTCTTTATGCTAAAATTTCACATTTAGTTAGGAACAAATATTTTAACTTTGCCCATGAAATAAATATGCATGAGATATTTTATTGTCTTTCCCCTTTTATTGTTTACCACTATTGTAATGTCTCAGGTGCCGGAAGGGCGAAGACGAGCAAAGGATTCGCTTAGAAGAGTGAGGGAATCCCAAGGTATAGTGGTTAAAAGTACGACGGATACTGTTTCTGCAAAGCGTTCAAATAGTAAGTCCAAAGTTAAAAATGATTCTGTTTTAGAAGTAACCATACGGGATTATAAGATAATTACCTTCCAAAGAGACACTACATATTTGGACACTACTTTAACTATTCAAAAGGAATACAAGTACAACTACTTAAGAAAGGATGATTTTGAATTGATGCCTTTTTCTAATATAGGCCAAACCTATAATACCCTTGGTTTGGATTTGGAAAGAGCGTCTTTGTATCCGAGAATTGGAGCAGTTGCAAAACACTATAATTATTGGGAGATTCAGGACATAGATTATTACAATGTGGCCACTCCCATGACGGATATATTGTTTAAAACGACACTTGAACAGGGGCAGCTTTTAGATGCAAAGTTAACATTTAATACTTCTAGGCGATTAAACATCTCTATAGGATATAAAGGACATAGGTCTTTGGGCAAGTATAATTCAAACCAAATTCAGTCAGGTAATTTTACAACTACAACAAATTATCAATCCCTAAATGGCAGGTATGCTTTAAGGGCTCATATTGCCGCCCAAGACATTTTATCTCAGGAGAATGGTGGATTGTTAGAAAAAGAACTTCAATTTGAATCTGGAGATGATGAATTTAAAGATCGTCCAAAAGTGGATGTTCGGTTTTCTGATATTGATAATAAGATATTGGGGAAACGCTATTATCTAGATCATCAATATAAATTAGTAAGGAAACATAAAGATTCCAGTTATATTGAAAAGACCTCACTTGCTTTGGGGCATGTCTTTAATTATGAGACCAAGTATTATCAATTTATGCAGAATTCAGCGGCTGATTATTTCGGGGAGGATATAGTTTCGCCTATTAATGATAAAGCTAGTTTAAAGACTATGTTTAATCAGTTAAATGCGGAGTTTTATAATAGTACCCTAGGTCGTGTGAAAGGGAGCATAAATATATATGACTATAAATATGCTTTTAATAGTCTATTTATAACTGAAGATGGGAATAGGATAGAAAATCAACTCAAAGGTGCTGAGGTTGCTCTAGGAGCGGATTACAGTAAAAAGATAGGTAAATTTAATGTTGAAGGAGCATTTAGATATAATCTGTCTGGAGTGTTGACAGGGAATATTCTTGATGCGACTATGAGTTATAAGATAAAAGACAAGCACAAAGTTAGTTTTGCTTTGCATTCTTCAGCCAGAATGCCTAATTATAATTTTTTATTATACCAAAGTGAATATATAAATTACAATTGGCAGAATACGGAGGTTTTTAAAAACGAGAGGGTAAATAGTTTTAAGATAGGAGTGAATTCTGAAGTATGGGGAGACATGTCTTTGAAATATACCAATGTAGATAATTATACCTATTTCAAGAATGATCCAGATGTAACTATTGTTGAAGGATTGGAAATGGCTAACATAAAACCGTTTCAAGAAGCATCTGGTATATCCTACATTAAAGCAAAGTTTGCCAAGGAATTTGTTGTAGGTAAGTTTGCTTTGAACAATACAGTAATGTATCAAAGTGTAGCGCAAGATCAGAATGTGTTGAATTTACCAAGTTTGGTAACTAGAAATACCATGTATTTCTCATCGGATGTTTTCAAGAAAGCCATGTTTTTACAAACCGGTGTTACCTTTAAATACTTCACAGAATATAATATGAACGCATATAACCCTGTTCTTGCGGAATTCTATGTACAGGATTCTGAAAAGTTGGGGGGGTTCCCTTTGTTGGATTTCTTTATAAATGCGCGTATTAAGCAAACTAGAATCTTCTTAAAGGCAGAGCATTTTAATTCGTTGTTTGGTGAATCCAATTATTATGCTGCGCCTAATTATCCATATCGGGACTTTGTAATTCGATTTGGTTTGGTTTGGAATTTCTTTTCTTAAAGATGTAGTTATATATGTTTTAATTCATTGTCTTTTAATGGCTTGGGATTTGACGATATTATTCCCTTTTTATTTAGTGTATTGATATACAGATATTTAGTATAAAAACAATATTTTTTTATTTATAAGTAGTTGTTTTTCAATGATTTGAAAATTTTTTTAAATAAAATCATATTTTTTTTGAATAAAGTCTTGTGGAATCAAAAAGGGTGCGTATATTTGCACCCGCTTAGGGAAACACCTAAGGGCTAACAAGGTAAAAGGGGCGGAAGTTCCTAAGTTTTGTTCGAGAGAGTTCATTGAAATATTGTGGAGAGATTTTCGGGACGGT
>CBFIGW010000125.1:0-9492 GCA_965662155.1 Maribacter sp.
AGTTGAGCAATTTTCCTATGTTTTGGTCAAGATTATCGACCATGGCAGCGTAAACTTCCATCTTTACTACCCATTCACTTTTTTCCTCGGCACTTAGGCTATCCCATGGGGGAAGTAATTTATCCTTTACTGGCGTCCATTCTTCATCTGCCAAGCCCAATTTCTTAATATTTTCAAATCGAAGTTTACGCAACTCGTCCCAACCGGCATCGTATTTACCTTTGTATTTGGCAATATCCTCTGGTTTGGCATGTAAAGGCCAATGCGGTGCATTGTAGGCCATATATAAAAAGAAAGGTTTTTCTTCTGGCTTGTTCTTAACAAAGTCAATGGCTCTAGTGGTCAATTCATCCGTAAGGTAAAAATCTTCCTTGTCTATATTATAAACCTCATTACCTTCGTATAAAAACGCTGTGGATGGAGGTCCTTTTAGCAAGGGTTTGGTATCAAAATAACTGGCACCACCATCTAAAAAACCAAAGAAGTTGTCAAAACCACGTTGTAAAGGCCAATGTGGTTTTTCATTACCTACGTGCCATTTACCGGACATATAGGTAGAATAGCCACCGTTTTTAAATACCTCACCTAAGGTTAAGGATTCTTTATTAATGTATCCTTCGTATCCTGGTAAGCCGAAATCTTCATTAAAAAACCCAATACCTGCTTTATGCGGATACTGTCCCGTAAGTAAACTTGTTCGTGAAGGAGCACAAATAGTATTGGTATAAAATCTTTGAATACGGGTACCTTCAGAAGCCAGCCGATCGAGACTAGGTGTATTTATTTCCGATCCATAATTGCCTAGATCAGAAAAACCCATATCATCTGCCAATATTAATACTACATTTGGCTTTTTTGGAGTTTCAGCTTTTTTCTCTTTTTTCGTATTGTTCTCATTACAGCTAAAGCAAAAGAGTGTCAATACTCCTAAAATTAATATTCTCATAATCTGTTTTTTAATTTGTTAGGTGCTTATAAAACAATGGATTATAGGTTCTTTATTAAATGGCACTAAGGATACCAAGTCTTGAAACCCAATATCCTTAGCACAAAACACCTAACTCAAAGAACTATAATCAATAATTAAAATCTATATGTAGCAGTTAAGAAATAAGCTCTTGGCATACTACCTTGGGTTGAGAATACAGCATTAGGATTGTTAGCAACAAATTCTGGCGAAAAACCATCTCTGTTTAATGCAGCAGGGAAACCTCCCGGACCTGACCAACCTAAGATTCCATATGTATCAAAAACGTTATTGATATTCAATTGCAAACCGAATTTCTCAGAAAAGTCATACCCAAATGCTAAATCAACAGTTCCAAATGCTGGTAACACAAAAGAGTTTGGTACGTTTGCTTGCCTGTCACCCATGTAACTATAATTTAATGAGCCATAAAATTTTTCTCCATTATAGATTGGATTGATATTAAAAATAACATCGGCATTATTATCGGCTTCGTTACCTGAATAATCTAAAAGCGAGTCATCATCTGGTCCATCTCGTCCTTCATCCCAAACAGTGTATTGAGTAGCTTTTGAATTTTGGAAAACAGCATTGGCTCTTACCAACCATTTATCTGTAAAGTTATATGCAGTCTCTATCTCTAAACCATAAGAATCGTACTCAGCAAACTGAAACAATGGTGAATAACGTGTTCCATCTTCATTTGAAAAAGTTTGTATGATAGGAACATTGTTCAAATTACTAAAGAATGGGGTTACCACCATTTTTAAATTATCGGTATTGACCTTATACCCGATTTCAAATTGGGTAATCTCCTCCAATAATGCTGGGGTATTTTCTACTAAGAAATCACTATTTAAATCTAAGTAAAAGAAGGTTGATGGTGCTTTGTTTCCCCTTGCAAAACGTGCATAAATAGCATTCTCTTCGCTAAACTTATAATTTAAACCTGCGGTGTAAGAAAAACTATTTAAGGTATAATCATAATTAACTGGAGGTCCAGCTACTCCTCCTCCGTTATCCCAAATGGTAAGTGGGTTACCATCTAGACCACCACCTTCAGTTGGGTCATTAGGTATACCGATAGAATTGAAACCTTCTGAGCTTACATTTTCATAGCGCATACCATAATCTAGAGTCAATTTTGGGGTGATTTTCCAATTGTGGCCAAAGAATAGTGCAAATAGGCCCTGTGTAGTTTCGCCATCATCAGATCCGCTCCACCCAACGTTCATAAAACCTTCGGGACTTGTTACTTCATACGTGTTACCATCATCAGCATCTAAGGTAATTTGTGCAGGCACTGGACGATCTTGGATTAATCCGCCACTAAGCCCCATACCTTTGCTCCAGTTGGTAATATCTAAACTTGAACGACTATAAAAAGCACCTAAATTAAAAGAGCTTTTCTCTGTTTTTTTACTGAATACCAATTGGTTGGCAATTTCATTTCTATCGATATCCTGATAAAACATTGGCATGAATAACAATGAGTTCGGTTGGACATTTGACCCTGGGAAATTGTTATTAGGTCCGGGTGTAAGAATTGCTGGAGGACCAGGTACTGCACCAGGCCCTACGTTTGGCTCTAGAAGCACAGTACCGAACTCTTGTCCCGTTCTTGGGTCGGCAAATCTATAGGTACCTGTCCTAGAAGGATTAGGTCCTGCAAATAAGCCAGGTATTGCATAAAACAAGAAATCGGTAGTACTAATAGGGGTAACTACTGCTGTTGCATTTCTTTCATCATCTTTTCTTGAATATTTAAAATCGTTTTTTAAAGAAAAACCATTACCTAAATCTTGTTTCCAATTAAATCCAATGGAGCGGTCTATGTTGTGCAATAAATCTGTAGAGTTAAAGGTTCTTGTACCTTCTTCATTAAATGGAATTTCTATTGAAAAATCATATAAAGCATAAGAATCGTACTTAGAAAATCCATCTGCTATCTGAGGATCCTCCCAGTTCGTCGAAGGGATAAAAGCCATAATATCATTCTTGTCGTTCAAGTATTTTAGGTTTAATTGAAAAGATCCTGTTTTATACTTTTTAAGCAAATTACCTCTAATCTGTCCACCTTTATTTATAGGATATCCACGAGCTCGTGCACCATCTGACTGACGGTAAAATCCACCAATATTATAGGTCCATCCATTACCCATTGGGCCACCAATATTAAAATCTGCTCTGTAATATGGGTTTTTACCATTACCCTCAAGACCATATTTGGCACGTACCTCACCAGCAAATTCATTGCCGCCTGTTTTAGACACATAATTGAAAATACCGCCTGGTGCGTTGGCACCCAAAATTGATGCGGTACCACCTCTGACGGCTTCAACTCTCGCGGTCATAGCATCGGCTCTCAAAAATAAATCAGGAAATAATTCTACGTTAGTTACCGGCAGGCCATCTTCTTGCAAGGAAACATAACGGTAACCGTTAATGTTATCAATTGAATTTGCAGAAAGTCCCCTTGAGTAAACAGAATTCCATATTTCACCCCGAGCTTGGTTTACGAAAACACCCGGAATATTCTTTAAAAGGTCTGCCGAACTTGTTGGAGCTACTCTTTCCAATTGTTCGATGCCAATAGTCGTAATTGCTACCGAAGCATCCATGCGACTGCGAGCATCGAAAACACCTGTAATCACAACTTCATCCAGTTGACTTGCATCTTCTGCTAAACTTACAGATAAAGGTTGAGATTGCGGAACGGTAACCGAAACCGTCTTTCTTCCGAAACCAACGTAAGAAACGATAAGCTGGTAGTCACCATTTTCAAGACCACTTAAGGTGAAATTACCGTCAAAATCGGTCATGGTTCCATTGTTAGTTCCTTCAATAACGACAGATGCGCCAGGCAAGGGCGCGCCAGATTCATCAACGATTTGGCCCGTTATTTGCCCTGTTTGAGCTTGGGCATAACCAATCATTAAGAATCCAAAACTAAACAGAAAGAGGCGAATACATGTTTTCATAGTTGTTATGTTTGATTTAGTATAAATATGATATTTATCATTTTAATAGTAAAAGATTATTAGTATGATAAATTTATTTGCATCAAATTTCGAATATAACAAAGCGATGTGTGAATCATAAAAAACACAATAGTATTCAAAATCGACACAAAACTGTTAAATATTCAAAATTGAATCGCAATACGTATTCTTTTGATAAATTTAGTGTGGCTAATTAAGGATTTTTATTAGTATACGTCCCTTACTACCAATTCATTAGATAATTGTACTGTTTTAATTAAAGAAAATACTGTTTGTTAGGATGTATCTTAGGATTAAAACAATTCATTTTCAAGCATGTTCAGAAATAAGCTAAATCAACTTTTTTCTGCATACTCTTTTGGGGACAAGCCTGTTTGTTTTTTAAAAAAACGAGCAAAATTACTTGGTGTCTGGTCACATAATTTAACTGCAATTTCGGAAACGTTTAAATCGGAATGCTTAATTAGTGTTTTGGCTTCCAAAATCAACATTTCTTTTAAAAGATCTTGAGCTGTTTTACCCAAGGTAGTCTTAACACATCTATTGAGGTAATTTGGCGTTACGTTAAGTAATTGTGCATAATCTGTAATATTTTGATAATCATAGATATGTTCTGCCAAGGCGTGTTTGTATCTTTTGGTTATTTCGATATTGGACTTTCTGCTTTTTGGTATCTCGTTTACCGAATCTACTTTGACCTCTTCAAAGATTGTCATTAGGTAAAGGGAGAGTAGGTTCTTGTTGTATTCCTCGTTTCGATAAAGTAAAAATAACCGCTCTAAAATTGTTTCAACAATAGTCAGAGTTTTTGGTTGTAATTGAATGACCGGATTAGATTGATATTGAAAAAAAACATAGCGTTCGCTCAGCAGCAGCTTTGGGAACAAGTCTAAAATTTTCTCATGAAAATGGCAATAAAAACCTTCTGCATCTTCACTGATCATTTCATGTTCCGTAATTTGATAGGCCGGCAGAAAAAAAATGGCAGGAGCCTGAATGGTGTAACTATTTAGACCTTTAGTACGAATAGAAGATCCCTTTTTTAAAAAGAAAAAATCATGAAAGGTTTTGCGATGCGGTAGTACATGAAATTTTTTTTTGTCTGCTATATCATCAATTCTATTAATATGAAAATCAGGATGCTTTGTATTCGTAATAATAGGTAACCATTCCACCTGGTGCATATGGAAATTTGAGATTTCATATGAACTAAGTGTTGGTATACTTTTTTCTTTCCCAACTTTCATCACTATATCATTATTTGTCTAAAATCGCTACCGCTCGGGTCCAGCCAGCACTAGCGCGTTCAATCTTTGCTGGAAAACAGGCCACTTTAAAACCAAATGGCGGAAGTTTATCTAAGTTAGCCAATTTTTCAATTTGACAATATTCTTTTTCAATACCTACGTAATGTGCTTGCCAAATGACTCCTTCTCTTGGGTTAGCCTTAAAATCAGCGGCTTGTAAGTGTAACGGAATATCCCAGCCCCAGCCATCGGTGCCCATTACTTTTACCCCTTGGTCAATAAGCCAATGGGTGGCTTTTGCAGAAGCTCCAACATGTATTTTTACGTATTCTGGGTCATGAATTCTTTTATCGGCGTCACATCTAATTAATACTATATCATATGGTTTTAAAGTGTAGTTGATATCTTGAAGTTTTTCAATTAAATCTTCAGGTTCAAACATGTATCCATCTGGTTTGTCAGTAAAATCCAGTACGACTCCATCTCTAAAAAACCAATCCAAGGGCATTTCATCAATGGTTCTAGAAGGTTTTCCATCGCAGGTGGGGAAATAATGGTAAGGTGCGTCAACGTGCGTACCAGTGTGACTATTTACGGTAAGAAATTCTCCAGCTGGTCCGTTACCATCCGGAAAAACGGAGCTATCAACACCACCAAAAAGCATGCCCCCCATTTTTTTTGCCCCTTCCTTATGGTCCTCATAATTGATCGTTGTTGGAAAAGGTTCCGTTATTTTTTCTGAAATGGTTACTGAAAGGTCTATTATTTTCATTTTTTGTATTTTTTAGGCTATAAAATGTAAATTTCATAAAAATTATCTGGATAATGTAGTCATTTTTATGCCGGTACCATTCATTATCAATACTTTTTATTGAATTTATAAAATATATCAATAAATTGTATTCTAATTTAAACCTTTTTTGTTTAAGATATTCCCGTTAAAAATTTAATTTATGCAAAGTTTTACCATGAACGAATCTTTTCCATTGAATGCTTGGTACGCTGTAGCATGGGATGTGGAATTGAAAAATGAATTAGTACCAAGAACTATTTGCAACAAGGCGTTGGTTTTATATCGAAAAAAGGATGGTACGCCTGTAGCGTTAGAAGATGCGTGTTGGCATCGACTTTTACCTTTGTCAAAAGGTAGTTTACGGGGTGATACGGTAGTCTGTGGTTATCACGGTTTAGAATATAAAAGTGATGGAAGATGTTCTTATATGCCATCTCAAGAAACCATTAATCCCTCAGCATGTGTACGCTCATATCCAGTAATTCAGAAATATAGGTTTATTTGGGTGTGGATGGGAAATCCTGCTTTGGCAGATGAAAAGTTAATACCTGATATGCATTGGAATGATGACCCTGATTGGGCGGGTGACGGACAAATGATTAAAGTACATTGTAATTACAGGTTGGTGGTTGATAATTTGATGGACCTTACCCATGAAACGTTTGTGCATTCAGAAAGCATTGGTGACCGCAATGTGGCGGAAGCGCCTTTTGATGTTCACTACGATGAAAAAACGGCTACTGTGACTCGATGGATGAAGGGCATACAGCCCCCACCTTTTTGGAAAGGACAATTAAATAGAGTTCATAAACATGAGGGTGATGTGGATCGTTGGCAAATTATCAAATTTGAAGCGCCTTGCACGGTCAATATTGATGTTGGAGTTGCCATTGCTGGAACAGGAGCGCCAGAGGGTGACCGCTCTCAAGGCGTAAATGGATATGTTTTAAACACCATTACACCTTCTACTAATCAGACCTGCCTCTATTTTTGGGCCTTTAGCAGAAATTACAATCTAAAAGACCAAAGTAATACCACCGAACTTAAAAACGGTGTGGCTCGTATTTTTGCTCAAGATGAAGATATATTAGAGGCACAGCAGAAAGCTATCAACGAGAATCCTAATCGGGAGTTTTATAATTTGAATATTGACGCTGGTGCCATGTGGGCAAGAAGGATTACTGATAAGATGGTGGAAAAAGAAAAAGAAACTAAAACCGATGCGCTATAGAAATTCTTGGATTGATGCTACGGTAGTCGAAATAGAACAAGTAGCAAAGTCCGTCATGCAAATACAAATATTACCAACAAGTGGTACTGTAGACTCATACACAGTTGGGGCGCACATAGATGTTTCGGTTTTGATAGATGGTAAGACCGAAATTAGAAGCTACTCCTTAGTGGGCGAATATGACTCTAATACACCATACACCATAGCTGTAAAACTTTTACCCTCAAGTAAGGGTGGGTCTAAATACATGTGGTCTTTAAAAACTGGCAACAAAATAAGAATATCGCAACCTACCAATAATTTTGAGTTAAGTCATAATACGAACGATTATCTTTTGATTGCAGCTGGAATTGGGATTACCCCAATTATTGGCATGGCAAAAACCTTAAAGAGTAAAAAAGGGGCTAACGTAAAAATGCTCTATGCTGTTAATAATAGCGAGGAAATGCCTTTTATCGAAGAGCTAAAAGCTATTTTAGGGCCTGATTTAGTAGTGCATTATAGTGATGAAAATGGGTATTTCAACACCTCAAAATTATTAGATTGGACGAATGCCAAAACACAAATTTACCTCTGCGGACCATTGCCGTTTATGAACGCTGTTCGAAAAACATGGGAAGAAGGTCCGTATGACAATTCCAATTTGCGTTTTGAGACTTTTGGTGCTTCGGGTCTATTTGCACCACAAGAATTCTTATTGAAAATTCCAAGATTTGATAAGGAAATAAAGGTTAATAAGAACCAAACCATATTACAGGCATTGCAAGCGGCTAAAATAGATGTTATGTATGATTGTAAAAAAGGAGAATGCGGATTATGTCAAATTGATATTCTTGAATATTCAGGCGATATAGACCACCGTGATTTCTTTTTTAGCGAGACGGAAAAAGGAGAAAACCATAAAATGTGTGCTTGTGTAAGCCGAGTAGCAAATGGTGCTATTACTATTGACACTTCATACCGTGGTAAAAGAGAAAAAGAATGATTTATTTTTGAAATTTACCCATTGTTTTAAACCTTTTATGATTTTTGGTATCTTAAAAATTGGTTAATATAGAACCTTAGTTAACTTAAATAATTTAAAATGAAAATGACCACAGGATTGCGCATGCGAATCATACATCGTTACTTAGGATTTTTTTTAGTAGGCATTATGGCGATGTATGCCATCAGCGGAATTATCATGATTTTTAGACAAACAGATTTCTTAAAACATGAAGTTGTTTCTGAAACACAATTGGAACCCAATTTAACCGGTGGAGAACTAAGTCCAAAATTACGTATGGCCGTAAAAGTGGATAAAAAAGAAGGAGATGTGCTTTATTTTAAAGATGGTAGTTACAATATTAAAACGGGATTGGCTAAAGTGAAAAAAATGGAACTTCCTTTTATTTTGGATAAAATGGAACATTTGCACAAGGCCACCACCAATAGCCCTGTATATTGGTTGAATATTTTCTTTGGTGTATCACTACTATTTTTCGTTATTTCCTCATTTTGGATGTTTTTGCCAAAAACCTCGGTTTTTAAAAAGGGGCTTTATTTCTCGTTAGCAGGAATGGTGCTTACAATAATCTTACTTTTTGTATAATTCCACTATAAAACCAATTCATAAATAAATATAAGCCCTATCTGGGGCTTTTTTATTTGTTTGGAAAAAAGGCGGCGCACATTTGAATAAGTTGTAAAAGTCAACTTTTTATATCGGATAAAATGAAGTACGTTTATAAAATCCTATTAGAATTACAAAACCAGTGAAAAACCTGACCGTAAAAAAAGGACATATCCTACAGTGGAAAGGAGATATAAACACTAAAGTTTATATCGTTGAAAGTGGCTTGTTACGCAGTTACACCATTGATAAAAAAGGCAAAGAACATATTTATATGTTCGGTCCAGAGAACTGGTTGGTTACTGATAATTGTGAACCTCATATTCCATGTCAATTATATATTGACGCCATTGAAGATTCGGTTTTAAAGGTTACTTCAAAGGAAGAGTTATTAAAATCAACTCCCGACCTGCTGGCTTTGTTAAGGCGTTTAAATGCTATGCAGACTAGAATTGTTTTGTTGATGAGTGCCAGTGCAAAACTGAGGTACGAGCATTTTATACAAACCTATCCCGATATCATTCAACGAGTTCCACTAAAAATGATCGCTTCCTATTTGGGAATTACCCCAGAGGCCTTGAGTAGGGTAAGACACGAACTTACGCAAGGAAAGTAAATTAAATTCTTGATCTACATCAAG
>CBFIGW010000126.1:0-9449 GCA_965662155.1 Maribacter sp.
AGTCTTGAACGTTTCTAACTATTAATTCTAATCCTAGTTCCTCAACCAAGCGATCTCTAAATTCAATAGTTTCCGGAAAATTATGACCGGTATCTATATGCATCAACGGAAAAGGTATTTTGGCAGGCCAAAAGGCTTTTTGAGCCAATCTTACCAAAGTAATGGAATCCTTACCTCCTGAAAAAAGAAGTACCGGTTTTTCAAATTGTGCGGCTACTTCCCTAAAAATATAGATTGCCTCGTTCTCAAGTGCGTTTATATGCGCTGTACTATTATTCATCTTTTATATGCTTTTAGCTATGCAAACCACATTCTCTGTTTGCCAATACTTTTGTTGGATCAAAATATTTATGCTCATTTGGCAAATCATATTTTCTTAAATAGGTATCTAATTGTGTATCGTTATAATGATAAAACGGACTAACTTTTAACACCCCATCCTTACTTAAACTGAGGATGTCCAAACTATCACGCAGTGCTGTCTGGCCTTTTCTTAGATTTGTAAACCATACATCTGGTTTATACACTGCCATAGCCCTTGAAAAAGGTTCAAGTTTCACTTGTTTGGTAAACTCTACATGTCTAGGATCATCAATTTGAGGAATACCCATAACCGCGTCCCTATGCGCTGTTGTCTGTTGCGGCACAAAGAGTTTAATGTTCAATTGCAAACGCTCTATTAGCTCCTCTGCATGCTTATATGTATTTGGGGTATTATAACCTGTATCGCACCATATAACGGGAATTTCTTTACTTACCGTGGACACAGCATGTAAAATTGCCACCTCATATGGTCTAAAATTAGTAGTGACTACAGGAGTAACGCCATGTTTAACGGCCCAAGAAATAATCTCCTCAGGTGGAATACCCTTAAACTGAATATTCAATTGCTTTATGTCAGCTTCTGTTAATGCCATTTCAATTTGTTTTTACTCGATTACCAAGATTTAAAATACTTAGATATAACTATATTTTTTTTAGACATGCCTATTGAAAATTCAATTGGTCTATCCTTGTGGTTATTTACTTGCCCCACTTAATAAGGTTCCATAATCGTTCATGAAAAAAATATAAAATCATTTTTGTAACAAAATCTATTGAAGCAATTGAGGCGGCAACAGAAATTTTACCCGTTAGGATGTAAGATATAATCAACGTATCCAAGGTTCCAATTACCCTCCAGCTAAATGCCTTTGCAATGCTGCGAATGGGTTTTTCCGATTTACGGTCTTCCTCGTAGTTTGTTTTGGTATTCTTTTTATTTAAAATAAGTTGATCTGCAATCATCTTTAGTTCACAATTTATTACCCTACTAATTTAATAGAGTTATCAAAACTAAAACATTATTCCATACCAATCCTAAAAAAACTGTCAAAATCTATAATTACCCTATAGAATTAGTAGATTATTAACAATTAACCCTAAAATATGAAGATTTATCAAACAAAAAGTGTACTGTAAATTTATTTCGGAAGGATATCTGCTAGGGTATTGTTCCTATACACGGCTAAATTTGCATCCCTAACCATGAGCATTAACTTATGTACCGAACAAGTTGCTTCGTCCGGACAATCTTCACATTTTTCGTAGAAATTAAGGCTAACACAAGGTACCATAGATATTGGCCCTTCTAAAACCCGCATTACATCGGTCATTAAAACTTCCGAGGGATCTTTGATTAGATAATACCCTCCTCCTTTTCCTTTTTTGGAGCCAAGAAAACCTGTTTTGCGAAGTGACAGCAATATACTTTCCAGAAACTTTTGGGAAATATTCTCCTGTTCAGCTATCTCGGCTATTTGCACGGGCTTTTTATCTTTTTGGGAACCCAGATATGCCAGCGCTTTTAAACCGTATTTTGTTTTTTTGGAGAGCATACTGCTAAGGTATGAAAAAACATAGGCTATTTGATCAAATGTATACTCCGAAATAAAATTCACTTCCGTTTACGAAACAGTAATTGAAAATTATATTAAAAGCAAAGGGAACATAGAAATTCCAGGGCTTCCTATTTCAAATTATTTTTATATCCAATTCCCACCAGGATATTTAAAAGGTACTTCTTAAAACTATCTATACTCACACCAAATAATCACCAGGTGCCAAAACCTCACTTTGGGCATAAGTCGTTTCACTTGCCATTTTGGTCGTTTCACTTAAAATCTGATCTTTTTAACTCCAGTCTACCCCTACATTTGTTGAAGAAATAAAACAATAATTTTTAAACGAATCATATTTAAAAAAATAAAATCATGAAAAAAACAAATGTATCATTAGGTATCGGTATGTTATCCCTTATATTAGTATCCTTTGTTGGCAAAGGCGATTGTGAAAAATCCAAAGAACAAATAGCAAACCAAAACTTAACGGAATTACAAAAAGACTTTACAACTGAAATTCTATCCAAACAGAATACGGAACCTTTAACTATTGATGAGATTACATTCATAGAATTGGAGGAGGAAATAGAGTTAGGTTTTGATACCGCAGCATATTTACCTGAAGGATTTAACGCCTACAAAGGAATGGATTTTACCATTAACGAATTGGAAGTTATAGAAATAGAAGAAGATATTAAGCTAGGTTTTAACACTTCGGATTATCTTCCAGATGGTTTCAATCCTTATGCTGGAATGGAATTTGAACTTGAAGAAATATTCGCTGACATAGTTTTAATTGAAGAAGAAATTGACCTAGGTTTTGACACAACAAAATACCTTCCTGTAGGTTTTGATGCTTACGCTAGATAATTAGAAATAAGTCATTGAGTTTAGCCTTTAGGAATACTAAAGGCTTTTCTATGTGGTAATCATACCTGTTCATTAAAAAAACAATGCTAACACAAAACTGTATATTTAAAGGTTTAAAGCAATGAAAAAAAATTCCATCACACAGGTAAAGCAACCGCAACTGATTAAGATTTCGTTACTGGTAGCCATTTTGGTTACCTTACCTAAAACCTTGTTTATCTATAATATGATAGATACAGGAAGGATGGATGTGTCAGATGTCTCCATGCCAGAATTTGTGTTTCAATTCCTTTTATTGTTTTTCTTCTCTTGGATCATTTTACAACTTAGTGCAAATTGGACTTATCAATTGATAAAAAACCCAATTATAAGAATAGTAACGAACATCGTGCTGGGTGTTGCGATTTTAACCCTCTTTCTACAACTTCTTTTATACGCCTATCCTTTAATTACGGATCATGAATTTGGTAGACAAGAACGTGGTTTTTTACTCTTTAATTATATCACGTTATTTTTAGTCCTATTCTTTGTTGCTCGTGTACTTAGACTTCAGGTCCTACAAAAGGAAAATCTCTTAGAAAATGAGCAGCTAAAACGACAGAGTTTACAGAATGAGCTATCCGCATTAAAAAATCAAATAGACCCACATTTTCTATTCAATTCTTTAAATTCTTTGAATTCTTTAATCCGTGATAATACCAAAGCAACTAACTTTGTGACCAAGCTTTCCTTTATGTACCGCTATATACTACAAAGTAGTGATCGCGATTTGGTTTCAGTAAAAGAGGAACTTAAATTCTTGGATAGTTATATCTATTTAATAAAAACCCGCTACCGTGATCGTTTTTCCATTACCATAGACATTGACGAAAAAGACATGGAGAAAGAAGTTCCTCCCTTGGCATTACAGGTATTGGTGGAAAATGCTGTAAAGCACAACGAAATTTCCAAAACGAATCCATTAGAAGTGAAAATTTATACCGAGGATGATGCCATATGCGTAGAAAATAAAATTAGACCTAGGTCAACCCTTGCAGAAGGTACTGGCAATGGCTTACCAAACTTAGAAAAACGCTACCATTTATTAGGCAAACAAAAACTGGTTGTAACACAAGAAAACGAAATTTTTCATGTAAAAATACCGTTCTTAAAAATATCATGAAGGTACTTATCATTGAAGACGAAATTGCGGCAAGCGAAAACCTCTCTTACCTACTGAAGAAAATAGACCCTACCATTCAAGTGGTAGATATTTTGGATTCTGTTACCTCTTCAGTAGCCTATTTTGCCAAAAAACCAGAAATCGACCTAGTTTTAATGGACATCCATTTGGCAGACGGACTTTCTTTCGAAATTTTTGATACAGTGAAAATAGATGCCCCTATCATCTTTACCACCGCCTATGATCAATATGCGTTAAAGGCCTTTAAGTTGAATAGTATTGATTATTTATTAAAACCTATTGACAAAGAAGAACTAGCAGCCAGTCTTGAACAGTTTAAGGGGCAGGAAAATGGAAAATCGCTTATCAACGAACAAGTTAACGGGTTGTTGAATTTAATCAAAGGCCAAAAGAAAACCTACAAGAAATCCTACTTGGTCAGTCATAGAGATGAATTAGTCCCTATTCGCACAGAACAATTGGGCTATTGCTATATTGATTTAGGCATTGTAAAGGTGAAGACCCTTGATAACCACACCTATGTCATGGAAAGAAAATTGGAAGATCTGGAGAATGAGTTGGACCCCGCCAATTTTTGTCGCGTCAATAGACAGTTTATCATCAATAGAAATGCCATCACCAAGATAAAACAATACTTTGGAGGCAAGTTGATTGTTCATGTAAACCCGCCTTTTGAAGAACGAATCATCATTAGTAAGGCAAAAGCCCCCGATTTTAAAAAGTGGATGGATTCTTAGTTGATTCATTACCTTCAAAAACATACCAACAATATGAGTATAGAGACAATTCAAAATCTGGGTTCACTCCAATCACATTCAAACATCATTAAAATCAAATGAAAGTTAACTTTATAAAATAAACCATATAAGTTTTCAATTCTTAATTGACAAGATTTTACAAGTAAAAAGATTTAAAGTCTCCCTGAATCCCCCAATTGAAAATACAACCTAGAAATTTTAACATAATTAGTGTTAAATATTTAAATTCTATTCCATTTGCAACTAACAAACTTAACACCATACAAGTTATTTTGTTAACTTGTTGAGGTTATCCTCTTAAAACCCTATTATGGCAAACTATACTCTAAAAATAAACGGCAAAACTGAAGAAATAGAAGTAGATGGAAGCACACCTATGCTTTGGGTTCTGCGAGACCACCTTAAAATGGTAGGCACTAAATTTGGGTGTGGCATAGCTCAATGTGGAGCATGCACCATTCATTTAGGCGAGAATGCCGTACGCTCCTGCCAATTACCCGTATCCTCTGTTGGCGATCAAGAAATTACAACTATTGAAGGTCTATCAGAAAATGGAGACCACCCTGTACAACAAGCGTGGCTAGATGTAGATGTACCACAATGTGGCTATTGCCAAGCTGGTCAAATCATGACGGCAAGTGCTTTGCTTAAAAGTAATCCAAACCCTTCCGACGATGAAATTGAAGCCGCAATGAACGGTAACCTTTGTCGCTGTGGTACCTACCTTAGGATTAAAAAAGCAGTGAAAATTGCTGCCAGTTCCAGTAATGCTTAAAAACCAGTTTGGATATGTATTGATTTAAATACGTTCCACAAACCTAAAAAAAACAACAATGACACTCATTAAAACTAAAATAGGAAGACGCTCTTTTATAAGAACCTCCACCCTTGCCAGTGGTGGATTGGTACTTAGCTTCAGCTGGCTGGCTTCTTGTAAAAACAAGACGGAAGCTGAAATAATGCAAATGCCCAAAGAATGGTTTGATATTAATGGGTTTTTAAAAGTTGGAGAAAATGGCTTGGTTACCATCATGTCTCCCAACCCTGAAATTGGCCAAAATATAAAAACGGCAATGCCCATGATTATTGCAGAGGAATTAGATATAGATTGGAATAATGTTTTGGTAGAACAAGCTCCTTTGAATACCGCAATTTTTACACGACAATTAGCGGGGGGCAGTCAATCTATCAGACAAGGTTGGGAAGGACTGCGAATGGCAGGTGCAACTGCTCGCCATATGCTTAAAGAAGCAGCCGCTGAGTCTTGGCAGGTTCCTGTTGAAGAAATTACCACAACCGCAGGTATGCTTCACCACGAAGGCAGTGGCAAATCTACAGGGTATGGTGAACTGGCGTCCGCTGCATCAAAACTAGAAATACCAGAAGAGGTAGCACTAAAGGATAATGACACCTTTAGTATAGTTGGTACAGACCGTAAAAATGTGGACGGCCCAAAAATAGTTACGGGCAAACCCCTGTTTGGAATAGATCTATATGAGGAAGGTATGCTAACGGCCATGATTATTCACCCTCCGGCGTTTGGAATGACGTATGTCTCTATGGATGCAGAAGCGGCCAAAGCCATGCCAGGCATTAAAGATATTTTTCTTATAGATGTGTATCCGGAAGAAATGGAAAAACAATGGTCAGATGGTGGTGGCATACCTAAACTAGTAGCCATTGTTGGAGAAAGTACATGGCAGTGTATGCAGGCCAAAAAAGCAGTTAAGGTAAACTGGGAAGAATCATCTAAATTAGAGGATAGTGTTTATCATGAAGAATCCCTTAGCAAAATGTTGGATACACCTGTAAATACTGTAGCGAGGAAGGATGGCGATGTAGCTTCCGCATTTAAAAAGGCAGCTAAGATTGTAGAAAGCACCTATAGTGCTCCATTTTTAGCACACAACACTATGGAACCCATGAATTTCTACGCCAATGTCACAGCGGAAAAAGCGGAACTTAACGGACCTATACAAACTCCGGAATTCTTAGAGAAGAGCTTATCCTCTAGGTTGGATATGCCATTAGAAAAAATAGATATTAAAATGACACGTATGGGCGGTGGTTTCGGTCGCCGACTCTATGGACATTTTGGTGTAGAGGCCGCCGTAATTTCACAGAAAATGAACAGCCCTATAAAATTGGTCTATACACGTGAGGACGATATGACCCAAGGCACATACAGACCTTCATATAAAATACGATACAAGGCTGGATTAGACGAAAGTGGAAAGCTAATAGCATGGCACGTAAAAGGTGTGGGTACCAATGATGACCTTATTTTTGAAAATCGTTTTCCAGCAGGGGCTGTTGACAATTATTTGGCCGAAAAACATAGCCTAACATCCAACGTAACCACAGGAGCATGGCGAGCACCGCGCTCCAATTTTATTGCAGGCGCAGAGCAGGCTTTCATGGATGAAGTTGCCGAGGCCTCAGGTAAAGACCCTATAGATTTTAGATTAGAGCTGTTCGATAGGGCCATATCAAATCCAGTAGGAGATCCAGAAAGTAATGATTATGACCCTGAACGTTATGCCGGGGTATTGAAATTAGTAAAAGAAAAATCTGGCTGGGGCAACGGAAACAATACCAACAGAGGTGTTTCTGCTTACTATTGCCATAATTCCTATGTAGCACAGGTATTGGACCTGAATATGGAAGACAACAAGCCTAAGGTAGATAAGGTGTGGTGTGCCGTAGATTGCGGTATAGTAATTAACCCCATTAGTGCGAAAAACCAAATAGAGGGTGGCATCGTAGATGGAATAGGTCATGCTACCTATAGCGAAATGACCTTTGTAGATGGTGTGCCCCAACAAACAAATTTTGACAAATACCATTTATTGCGCAACTCGGAGGCCCCTAAGGAAATAGAATCCTTTTTCGTAGATAACGGTATTGATCCAACTGGTTTGGGAGAACCCTCTTTACCCCCAATTTCTGGAGCTTTGGCCAACGCCATGTACAAAGCTACTGGGCAGCGATATTACAACCAGCCCTTTGCCACTGAAAAACAAGTGGTAGGATAATACCTGGAGAATATAAAAACCAAAATAGGACGTAGGTCTTTTATAAAAACCTCCACTCTTACAAGTGGAGGTTTTTTTATTAAGTTTTAAATGTCTGTTGATTGGAAAAATGTAACTATTGAATTGGTAAAACATTTTAGAAAAAAATCACCGTTTCATTTATTTGTGAATACAAAATGTAAGTATACTTAAATCTTAACCTAATAAATCGAAACATGAAGCACACCATAACCTTCCTCCTACTTTTAACAAGTACCTTAAGTTTCACACAAAAATTCATCGGCAATCCGGAAGATATTGAACAGATATTGGATAACACCAAAAACTTCTCGCAATTCGTAATGGATTCCAATTATGAAATGATCGTCAAATCTTATACAGAAGATGCCAAGATTTTCCCTAACAACAGGGAGATACTAACAGGCAAAGAAGCTATCCTTAAATATTGGACCTTACCTGAAGGTGTAAGCACAGCGCATCACAAATTAATGCCCGAAGAAATAAAAATTACTGGTTTAGAAGCCTATGATTATGGCTATTATGAAGGAAAAACAAAACGTGCCAATGGTGAAATAATTAGCTGGAAAGGGAAATATGTGGTTATTTGGCGTAAAGAAAATGGTACTTGGAAAATGTATTTGGATATTTGGAATACCGTGCGCTAAAGTAGTCACTTTTTATTGGTAGTTTTTGTTTCAGACTGTAGCTTTCTTACGATTAGGTAAGAAAAAATCCCCGAGTTATATCTTAGTTTTTATTTGATATACAAGCCCTAAAAAAATTAAAATTCTTAATATCTGTATTTTATGAAATTTGTGCATTCTTGGAATATGTACAACACATAAAAGAATACATGTCAGGGAATAGTTTTAGCCCTATTTCTACTTTTAACAAAAAAATTAAATATAAACCTTAATGATTATGACTTCCGTCATAGATATCCTTTTAGTCCTTAGTTATATTTATACCACTATATAATGTTTAGCAGAGATGAAAAAATTAAAGACTATTCTAGAAGAAATTACATGGCTCACCAATAATATAGAGACCAATTACCCTGAGCTTTATAAATACTTGGATGAAAACCCTATGACCATACCTTCAAATAGCCATCCAGATATAGATAAGGAAGCCATGGAACAATACCTGGAAAGTTTAAAGCAAATGCTGAAACATCATCTGGAAACACATAAAACATCATAACAGCTCCTCAAAATTAAAAATCAGGAAAGAAATAGCTACTTCTACAAAACTACTTACATCTTAAAATATACCTCCTCAAACGGAATCCTGAACCTTTCTCCATAAACACCTTTATCGTCCCGTATTCCACATCCAATTACCATATTTATTTCTGCTCCTGAAGGAAGTCCTAAAATTCTTTTAACCATAAGTGTATCACTACCTTCCATTGGGCACGTGTCCAAACCAATGGCGGCCATACTTATCATAAAGTTTTCTGCGGCCAAACCTGCACTTTTATGGGCCACGACACGCATATCACTTGCCCGGGTTTGTCTGTAAATAGGCTTGAACAGACCAATGATTTGAAAAATCACATATTTGATTCCACCTAGTATTCCCAAGAAATCTGTATAAATGGTAGGAATCAATTTGCCGTAATAGGTATTCACCATTTTTTTACGTTTCAAATCCCTCTCGGTAAGATCATCTTTATCATACACCTTGTTCAAATGTTTTAAATTGGCTTTTGCCCGTTTTC